>CAVEAP010000016.1:0-12020 GCA_963613725.1 Mediterraneibacter torques | reverse complement strand
GTTAACATAAGTGTGTTAGTAAATGATAAACAACTGCGCACTTGTTTAGATGTTCCTCCTAGAGTTCGTGTAGTTATGTCAGTTACTACACGAATTTTTGGTTAAAAGGAGAATTTATGGCAATTTATACAAGGACTGGTAAACTTTTGTTAAATCCTATTGAAAAATTTGACAAATATCGTTACGAACTAAAAATGGATATCCAAAGAACCGCAGATGGTCGAATTAAGCGTGATAATAAAGGTAATCTTAAACATTTAACACGCAATCAAAGATGTTATAGACAAGGTTATGTGGATGCTGTTCGAACCAGTCAAAGAGCATTTGCCCATGCTCATAGTCGTTAAGACTAAAAATCACAAGTTGTAAAGGGAATATTTTTGTCAATCCTTTATAACAAAAAAAGAATATTTTAAATTTGTTTTCAAGAAATCAAACTTTTTACTGGCTTTTATAAAAACCAGTTGCGACGTCGCAAACTTTTTTGCTTTCGTCTTTTCATTGTATCAAAAAATCAATTAAAAAATTAAAAATGTTAAAAAATTAAATATTTAAGGAGAATTAAAAATTATGAGTAGTTTTGTAAAACCAATCAGAGAAACAGGAATTGTTATTAGTAAAAAATATCGTGAAGCAAGAGAAAGTCGAGTTGATTTGAATGGCAAAGAATGGCCATCTAGTCCAGAAAAATTTATTTTAGAAGTTATTAGTTGTGATGATGATGATTTTAGCAAAGATAATGGCATTTTAAATGGAACTCGTGTTGAATATGAAGTTGATAAACAAACTTTTGAAAAAGCGAAATTTGGTATGTGGGCAAAAGTAAAATTTACAGCAAGTCAGTATGGAGAAAAATTGACCATTAAACCAGAAACTTGCGTTCTTGTTGAAAAATAAAAGCTTTTTGCTTTTGTTATGCCAGTGTAAAGTATATTTTAGGTTTTCGTTGTGCAGTCTTAGACCTGCCCACCTCCTATTTTCTCCTGAAATAATAGGTGCAATTCCTATCACTGGCACCATTACCAAATGTCCGGAGTTTGGTTTAAATATAAAAATTAAGTTTAAAAGGAGAAATTTATGGCTTATCGTGGTGTAAAAAGCAATTGGTTTTCAATTACAATGAAAGTTGTTGCTGTGTTGATTGTTTTATTAGTTGTTTATAGCGGTGTTTGTGGTGTGTTTGCTCTTGTTCAAAATCAAACATGGGTTTATGAATTTACTCACATTTGTGGTTTAATCAAAGAAGTTGCTACTGTGCCAGAAACACAAGCCTTAATTGGTTTGTTGTAGGTTAATAATGCTTTTTTGCATTATTTTTTTTGAGAAAAATTTAAAAGGATGAATTAATGGCTTATTCTGAATATCATTATAACAAAAAAAGAAAACATTATAGTAAAGGTGTAAAAAAGAAAAATGGAAAAATTGATAATATTTTTTTATCAACTAAAAAATATGTAAAAAAGAAAAGAAGTTTTCATGGTAAAAAATATGTAAAAAAAATAAAAAATATTCCCTTGTATCACCATCCAAATCAAAAAGATAAAACACCTGTTTATTTAATAAATGAAGTATATACTGATGATGAAAAAGTTTTTGCAAGACCTTTAAAGAATTGGAAAACTCATCCTTTTGATAGAATTTTTTATAAAAAAATTAGAAAAAGAAAATGGAAATAAAAAAAGAGTTAACCAAAGGTGCACAACAAGTTTATTAAACAGCTGTCATGTGTTATTGATTAACTCTTACAACTATTATACACAAAAAAAATGAAATAGTCAAGATTTTGGCTTAATAATTTATTAAAAGGAGAAAAAATATTAATGTTTTACCTTATTGGTTTAGGAATTGGACTTACTGTTGCCTTGATTTTTTGTTTGATTATTCACTTTACACTTTTTAAACAAATTTCAAAAAAGAAAGTTTTATGGTTTTACATAATAATGTTTGTAATTTTTGGCTTCACTGGTTCAACAATTTTTGGCACACAGTTTAAAAATAATTCTGATGTGAACACTGTAACACCTCAAGAACTTATGACAACACTAACAGACACAATTTCAGATAATTGGAGTAATAGTAATGGAGGCTTTACTTTTGAGCAAATTCAAGAAGTTCAAAAAGATAGTTCTGCTCCAACCATTGAAGATCAAGTTATTGATTTAAGTTGCTATGATTTTGGTGATTATGTTGTGTTTAGTTATAAATCTGGAGATATTTATCAAAATGCATTATTTTACAAATCTGGTAATGGTTTAATTCTTGATGGCATGATAAATATGAATGCTTGGATGTATGTTGATGTTGGGTTTTTTAATACATGGTATAATTTTGAAAGTTTTAAATGGGTTAGTTCTCAAGATAAAGAACCTTATTATTTTGAAAAGAGACGTGAAGCACAATTAGATGATAATTATGATGATTTATGTTCAATTTCAAGACGTTCTGTTAAGTTTTTAAATAGAGATAAGGCTTGGGTTTGGAGTCCCACTGATGGAGAAAAATTTGCTTTACAACAACTTCCAAAATTAACCGCAACAAATGTTACTTCAAACTTTATTAAATTTGGAGATGTTGAACTTATTGGAGTAAAAGACACTGGTTACACAAAAATAAACAGTTTTTATAATTACTTGTATGAACAAATTAAAGGGCAATCTTATGATACTTCAAAATTAATAGATGCCACAGATTGTTTGTGTTTGCCAATTCCAAAAGATATACAAAGCAATTACTCTATTTCAGTGGATAAAAAATCTGATTATAATGGTGCTGATTTTTATGGAGTTTATAAGTGTGATATTGCTGTAAACTTATTGTTTAAAAAAGGTAATAGTGAAGCTCCATCATCAACAAGAAATGATGATTATATAAACACACTTAAAAATGATTCAAATTATGTTGAAGATGTAACAGTTGAAACTATTGAAACTAAAAAATATTATTCAAAAGTAGATTTAAAATTTACAGACACATCTTCTAGTGATTTAACAAATGTTGACCTTACAACAAGTCCTGTAAAAATAACATTTACAGACACAAACAATGAACAAAAAATTGTGTTAATCAACGATAAAACAAAACTTTCTGGAACTGATGTTTTGTTGATAAAAGACATGAACTATAGTTATTTAATAGAAAGCGAAAAACTTGTGTTTGAGTCTTTTCGTGGAACATTTAAAATAACTGATGATTTAACAAGTTTAAATTTTAATTATTATTATTTAGATAATTTCACTTTGGCTTCAGTTGGTTTAAATGCTGTTGGCACTGTTGATACATCTCAAATTGATTTAGGGGCTAATCCAGTAAAAATAATACTTTCTAATGATAATCATACTTATCAATTTAGTTTTGAAAATAATGATGATTTAAACAAATACAAAAATATGCTGGTTGAAATGGGAACATACAATTACACAATTCTTTCAAAACAACTCATTTTTGCTAGTGTTAGCGGAACTCTTACAATTACAACAACAGACAGGGTTATGCTTTTCAATTATGCGCTTGGAATTAAGGGAGAATTAAGTTTTAATGTTTCACTAACGCAAAATGGAACAACAAACAATAAGTTCTCTTTGTATAGTGAAGCAGACAATGTTTCGCTTATTAGAGACACATTATCAAGTGCAAAAGTTTATTTGGTAAACTGTGTTATTTATGATAAAGATGGTAAAATTATGGAAAACTTTACTCACACTCATCAAGTCACTGGAAGTTGTGGTGATTCTTGGACAGCAAGCCATTTGGTTGTTGGAGAAACCTATACCTTGCAACTTCGTTTTACTGACCGTGATGACACTACAAAAACCTATTTATCAGACATAACAACATTTACTTTCCAAAACAACTATTGTTATAAAGTTGTTTATACTGCAACAAAAAATAATTAAATGGAGAAAAATATGAAAAATAAATCAAAAGGAATTTTAGTTGGTATTGCTGGGACAATTGCTATTGCGGGTGTTGCTTTAACTGGAACAGCCCTTATAAAAAATGGCATTGGTTCAACAATAGACAAAGACCAACAACAAGAGCAACTTTCACCAGCCAAAAAAGATATTAGCTCTCTTGTTTTTAACGACATTTCAGACCAAACCTACACAGGAGAGGCAATCACTCCAGCAGTGATTGTGCTTGATGGACAAAAACAACTTGAAGAAGACAAAGACTACACACTAACCTACTCAAACAACACCGATGTTGGAATTGCTAATATTTTAATTTCTGCAAAAGGAAATGATTATCAAGGAGAAAAAACAATTCATTTTAACATTAAGCAGGCAAACTCTTGGATTGTTGAGCCAGAAGTAACAGCAACAACAAAAAATGTTGGACAACCAAAATTTGGAGTTGTTAGAGTGTTTTTGAAAGAAGCGAGTGCAGATGATACAACATACATTGAGATTTTTAAAAGAGAAAATGGAGATTGGACCCCTGCTGAAAAAGATTATGAAGCAATTTCAAAATTTTATTTTGCTAAACAATCAATAACTTGTAAACTTGCAGTTGATGAGGGTGCAATCTATTTTGGACTTGAAAAAACTTTTGACTATGTTATACCATATGCTTTAAATGTTTATACAATAGATAATCAAACCTACACAGGACAAGCAATTACACCAACTGTTGTTGTTAAAAATCTTGACACCTCAGAAACTTTAACACTTGGAACAGATTATACTGTTGAATATTTGGACAACATAAATGTTGGAACAGCAACAGCAATAATTACATTTATTAACAACTATGTAGATGTTGAGCCAGAAACAAAAACTTTCCAAATAACTCAAGCTTTTAACAGCTTTTTATCAACCCCAACTTATGAGATTAATGGTCGTGAAGTTACAATTCATACTGGAACAACAGAATTTGGTTCAATAGTTTATTCTTACATAAAAGAGGGCGATTCAACTGGTGATTGGATTGAAATTACTGGTTTAACTTTTACTCTTCCTGATTCTGGAAATTATGTTATTTCTGCAACTGTTTTAGAAACAGATAATTATGCTTTTTGTGTTGATAAACAATTGATTACAGCTACAACTGATTATTTAATTGACTTTGTTTCTGATTCTCAAGTTGTTTCTAGTTGTAGCACAAGCGGATTTTTGGATTTTAATCAAACACTTCCACAAAACAAAGATGGTTATGTTTTTCTTGGTTGGTCAACAATTGAAAATGATAAAAACAGCATTATAAGTTCAGATTTTATTGAAATTACACAAGATACAACTTTTTATGCCATTTGGGCTGAGGAATTGACAGATTTTTCTTTTAGTGGAGATACTATCTTGAATTATTCAGGAACAGATTCAATTGTTGATATTCCTGAAAGTTATAGTGTGGTTTTTGATAAAATTAATGGTTGTGATAAATATGTTGTTGGTAATGATTTTGAAGTTCATTTTGTTGGTGATGGAATGTTTAGCTTTTTGCATCGTAATGATTCTGTAACTCAAGTAAATTTGCCTCAATCAATAACAACACTTAATTTTAACGCATTTGCGTTTTCAAATATTCAAAAAATTACAGGACTTGAAAGTGTAGTAAGCATTGGAGATTTCTCTTTTCAAGGCTGTCAAAATTTAAAAATTCTTGAATTTTCTTCTAACTTAAATATGATTGGCGAATGTGCATTTAAGGAGTGTTCAAATTTGCTTGCTATATTTGGTCTTTGTGGCGTTCAAACAATTCCTGATAGAGCATTTTATCAATGTAGTAATTTATCTATAATTGATGGGCTTGAAAATGTAACACATATTGAAAGTGAGGCTTTTTATGGTTGTTCTTCACTTCAAAAAATTGATGGGCTTGAAAATTTAATAAATATTGGTTATGCTTCTTTTAGGGGATGTTCAGGGTTAATTTCAATAGACTTGAGCAATGTTCAATCTCTTGGAGATTTGGAAAACTCAGCTTTGGGAGAATCATTTGAAGATTGTTCATCAATTACATATCTTGATTTAAGTAATGTAATTGAATGTGGTGGTGGTCGTTCTTTCGCTAACATGACCAATCTAAAAACAATAATATTTAGTGATCAATTAAATATTCTTTCCGCAAGTTGTTTTGCTGATTGTAATGCTTTAAGTGTTTATATTTATGGAGATACTGTTGCACAAATTATGGATTTTAATCAAATTCCAAATGGTTCAACAATTTATGTAAAAGATACTTTGGTTTCAGAATATCAAACAACCTATGCAAGTGATATTTCTAATTTTAATTACACCATTGTAGCAATTCCAACAACTGAAGAATAACAAGTTTTTAGAGGGTATCTTTAAAAACCCTCTTCCATTAAAATTTTTAAAAGGATAAATTATGAATTATAAAGGGAAAATTGGCTTTTGTAATAATTATTATTTAAATATAAATAAAGTTGGTGGTCATTATGTTTTAATACACGATATAGATAAAAAAGGGAATTGTGATGTTAGCGTTGTAACTTCTTTAGAAGATATTAATCATGTTTATAATTTAAAAAAGTTAAAATATGTTAGAAATGGTTATACATATCAAATTCCTTTTAATGATTCTAATTTAGCAAGATGGTCAGGTATTGATTTATCTTCAACAAAAAAAGTTGATATTAGTAATATTTCTAATATAGGTGTTAAACATTTGAAAAGAAAACATTTATTTTATGTTGGCAAATTTAGGAAGAAATAAAAAAGGCACTAAGTGTTACCACTTAATGCCAACCTGACAAATGATAGTGTTTTTCAACTATCTATTCTTATTATATACCAAAAATTAAAAAAATGCAACAGTTTTAATGTAAATTTTAGGAGAAAAAATGTTTAAATTATTAAAAATTTTGTTTGTTTTGTGTTTGTTGTTAATTGTTATTTGCTTAATTTCAGGCTGTGGCGAAGTTGTTTTTTCTCAAATTTTAAAAGATTGTCCTGTTAGGGCTTAAAAGGTAAAAAATGATTACATTAGTTTTTGGTCTTCCTCGTGTTGGGAAAAGTGCATATCTCACTAGCCTTGCAACAAATTTTATGATAGAACGAGATATTTATCAAGAAGACATTATGAATTGCAAGCGTTTTACAAACCAACTTAATTCTCAAGGTTGGGACTTTCATTCTCCGCCTGACCATTTGTGTTTTGCTGATTTTAAAATTTCAACTTGTGGCTTTGGAATTGCAAAAAAACAAAGTTATTGGTGTAGCGCTTATTATTTGGGATTGCCAAACTACAAACACCCAACAATTCTTTTGCCACCATATGCCAGAATAATACTTGATGAAAGTCAAAAATATTTTAATTCACGAATGAGCGCAAAATTTGAAGATTTTATTTCAAGATTTTATGAACTACATGGACATATGCATTATGATATTTATTTGGCTTGCCAAAGGGCAAAACTTATTGATTTAAATATTAGAGAAATTGTTGGAAGATTTGTTGAAATTACCAAACTAGATATTAAAAAAGACAAAGATGGAAACATTAGAAAAATGACTTGGCATTGTAATGAGTTTTATTCAAATGCAAGGGTTGAACAATATTTGCAAACAAGCGACAGCAAATTTATTGAAAAAAAGACAACACAAACTGTTAATTTTGATGTGTTTAAGTTTTATGATAGTCATTTCTTTTTGCCACTGTTTTTTAATGGCAGAACACCCGAAAAAAGCAATTATTTTTTATATAAAGAACCAATTTATGATTTATCAGAAGAAAATATCAAAAAGTTTAATTTGTTACATGATTATAAAACCCCAAAAACATTTTATAAAGGAAAAAGCGAATGAATGAATTAGATAAAATTAACAATGAAAACATGCAGATTGCAGAAAACATAAAAACACTGGAATTGGAAGATTTAAATGCAGACTTAAGAGAGGAAAATGAAGATGTAATGGAGAATGAAAGTGTGCTTTCTGCATGGGTTGGAGATTATTATATGGAACTTCAACGACTTGCCGAACACAATGACCTTATGACAAAACGAATGTATACACAAACTGTGCGAATGCTTGTGAAAGGTTTGCAAAAACAATATGCTTATAACTATTCAATTTACAAAGAACATGCAAGCCACCACACTTTTGAAAAGTTTTGTTCGTTTATGGGCAAGTTTTTTGCATGGACTGTGTTTTTGCCGATAACTTTGGTTAGAGTTTTAGTCAAATTTTTTGTGCAAAAACAGAAACAAAAAAAGTTGGAGCGTGAGGAAAAGCAAATGGCACACGAGTAGTAAGTGCCTCGTTAACCCAGTTTGGTGCGTGTGGCAACAGCTTCCTTTTTGTTTGAATAACTTCCTCATGACTTGCCCGCTTGTCAAAAAGTTTGCAAAAATTTGCCAGGGCTTTAGCCCATGCAAATTTGCAAACTATTACTTGACAATAGTAACACTTAACGGAAAATATTTTTTTAAAACAATGAAAAATATTGTTTTTATAAAGGAAAATATATCTAATAAAAAAGAACACTCAAACGAGTGTTCAATGAGAGGTCTATGTAGATTTTTCAAGGGTGCATACATTCCTCTCTGTCAACACGTGTTCACTGTTGCTCCTCTATTCTGAGGTCGGCACCAATTATATTATATCATAAGGAGAAAATTATGTCAAGAATTGATTATAGTATTAAAGCAAAAGGTTCAAAACTTTTATCTGCTGATGATGTTTGGACTTTTCGTGGTGGAAAATATTTAAAGAATAAAAAATATATTTATTATGGAAAAATTGATATGTCTATGCCAAACATGATTATTTCCGCTTCTCCACAAGATAAAAAAGTTAGATATATTATGGATACTTCAGATTTAACAGCCACACAAAAAAGACAAATTATAGATTATTTCTATAATGAAAGAGGAAAACGAAACAAAAGAACAGTTGCATACATAGTAAAACCCAAAAAATAAAATTATATGTTAAGTGTTGGAGTAAAAAAATGGAAAAAAATCAATCAAATACTTATAATTTATATTCAACTGAAAGAAGATTTAGAGATGATACTCTAATTTCATTTTTCTTTCAGAAGAATAAAAAAATTATAAAAAAATTTATGCCAATTGATGTTGATGGCGAACGATTTAGACTTAATTTAGAAACAGGAGCAATTGAAAACTATACAAAACAAAATGTTTTAAATTCATATGGCGCAAGTCTAAGGCGAACAACTATTTTAATGAATATGCTTTTGTCTATGAATGATTTTGACTGGTTCTGGACTATCACATTTGATAAAGACAAAATAGACAGAACAAATGATTTGGCTGTTTTTAATTGTTACAAAAAATACATAAACAACTTAAAACACAAATTCCCCTGTTTGAACTATATGTGTTTTCCAGAACGGCACGAAGATGGGTATTTTCATTTTCATATGCTTGTTAATGGAATAACACCCAAACAAATGGGGCTTGTTGATTCTGGAAAAGTTTGCTGTCATTGGGCAGTTAAAAGAAACAAAAAAAATGGCTTGTGTTCTCAATCTTATTTTAACAAAACAAAACATTTGTATGTTTTAAAAGACACTGATGGTGAACCAATTTATAACATAACATCTTTTGCTTATGGTTATACTACCGCAAGCAAAATTTGCAGTAGAGAACGCTGTAACAGTTATGTTAAAAAATATGTTGAAAAAGCATTGGGTTCAACTGAGGTCTTTAAGAAAAGATTTTATTATAGTTCTAACTTAAATGTTCCTGAGATTGTAAAAAGACTTGTTGGCGCAGATTTTGATTTGCCTCAAAATTTAGATACTTTGGATCTTGTTCAAAACAATCCACTTGTTAAACAAGCTTATGGAACATATTCAAGTGAATATAATGTTTTTCAAGCAAAAATAAACAACACCCAAAAAGATATTATAGAATTTATGAGAGGAAAATAAAATGGAAAATTTTTGTAATTATTGCTTTGAAGAAAAAGATTTTGTAAATTGGACTGGTTCTTTTGTCCCCTTGAATTTTTTAATTGAGCGTTTAAACAATTGTTTTAAAAAAGAAAATGAAAATTTTGCTGAAATTTGTTTTTTGGTCAAACAAATTCATGATTTGTTTTTACATAATGAACTATGCAGAGTTTATTTAAAGAATGATAAAACAATAAGTTATAGTTTTGATACAATTATGATTGGTTTTGGAATTAACAAAAGTGAAAGTAGCAGACTTATTAAATGTTTTGAAAAATATTGTTTTTTAAGTAGTTCTGATATTACAAAAGCAAAATGTGATGTTATTGAGGAATTTAAGGGCTTTTCAAAATCAAAATTGTTTGAACTTCTTTGTGTGGATAACCAAACACTTTTTAATGATTTAAAAACCAAAGTTATTCGTTTTGATATGACTGTCCAGCAATTAAGAAAATATGTTAAAAATTATCAAGCACTTTTAAATGTTAAAACAAAAGACTTATCAACAAGATTGGCTGAACAATTAAAAGAAATTGAACAAGAAAATATTCCAAAAGCATATAATCCATCAAAGCATTATGAGTTTAATTACTTTGAGTCTAAAACAAAAGCACAATTGTTAAACATTGTTTGGGAATTGCAAAAGGAATGTGAAAAACTTAGAAAGGAATTAAAGAAAAAATGAATGATGTTAGCATAAATGTAATAGATTATATAATGACTTTGGAAGAATTGATTGAAAAATTACATCAAGAAATTTCTGAATTAAAAATAAAAGAAAATTTTTATATAAAAGTTTTGAAATTTAAAATAGAATTTTTGGAAGATACAATTATAAAACTTAAAAAAGAAAACCAAATTTTAAAAACTAGGTCTTGAAAGACTTAGTTTTTTGTTTTATAATATTATTATGATTTTTTGATTTTGAGGTAGTATTATGAAACGGAAACAAAAAAAAATTTATAAAATTGCTTATTCTGCTGAAGAAAAGTTAAAAGCGTTAAATCTTTGGAAACATTCAACAGTTGAATTTGTTGCGCACAGATATCATTGCACAATACAAACACTTTATCGTTGGAAAAAAATTTATAATGGCACTCTTGAAAGTTTGGAGCCAAAATATTGTGCCCCATACACGCCACATCCAAACAGACATACGGAAGAAGAATTAAAACACATTCAAGATTTAATTAAAAGAAATCCACATATTGGGCTTAATGAACTTTATGGAAAACTTAGAATTCATTATTCTTATAAAAGGCATTATGTGAGTCTTTATAAAATATTAAAGAAAAAAGGTTGGTATGGAGAGGTTAAAAAGAAAAATAATTATAAACCACAACCTTATGACACACCTATTCATATTGGTCAAAAATGGCAATTAGATGTAAAGTTTGTCCCTAGAGAATGTTATGTTGGAGAATTTAAGGAAGAACGAAGATTTTATCAATATACAGTTATTGATGAAGCAACTAGAGAAAGATTTTTATACCCTTATGAAGAACAAATTGCTGAAAACACAGTTGATTTTATTCAAAGGGCAATAATCTTTTTTGGTTATCAACCAGATATAATACAAACTGATAACGGCCAAGAATTTACTTTTATTAAGCAAACAAAAAATGATAGAGAACATTTATTTGATAAGTTTTGTAAATCAAAAGGAATTATACACAAACTTATAAAACCTCGCACTCCAAGACACAATGGTAAAGTGGAGCGTTCACATCGTAATGATAATGAAAGGTTTTATAAATGGCTTCATTTTTATTCTTATGATGATTTGTTAAAGCAAATGAAAAGTTATTTAAAACGTTCAAATGAAATTCCTATTTCGGTCTTAAAATCTAGAGATGGGAAAACAGCCTGGCTTACTCCTAAACAAAAAAGAAAAGAACTTTTGCTTTTAGACTGGGGTGTAATTGAATAAAAATTATTTAACTATATAATTATATAGTGTTTTTTGTCTTACAAATTTTCAAACTTCCACTAGTGGAAGTAATAATTCTTATATATTTTTTATTATTTTTAAAATAATTTAATTTTTTTTAAAAACTTATTAAAAAACATTTGACAATTCTTCATTGTTATGTTAACATAAATGTGTTAGTAAATGATAAACAACTGCGCACTTGTTT
>CAVEAP010000015.1:0-12033 GCA_963613725.1 Mediterraneibacter torques | reverse complement strand
TTTTGTTGTTTTTTCGGGGCATAAAATGTATGCACCAATGGGAATTGGCGTTTTGTTTGGAAAGGAAGAATTGCTTGAAGCAATGCCACCATTTTTGCTGGGTGGCGATATGATTGAATATGTCTATGAGCAGTATTCCACCTTTGCACCACTCCCTCAAAAATTTGAGGCGGGAACGCAAAATGTTGGTGGAGCAGTGGGGCTTAAAACCGCAATTGAATTTTTGGAAAACATTGGCTATGAAAAAATCAATGAAACAGAGGAAGATTTAACCAAATATGCCCGAACTGAATTAAAAAAATTGAAATTTGTGGATTGCTACTTCACCTCAAATCACCATCATCACCAAAATGTGCTGTCTTTTAATGTAAAAGGGGTGCATCCTCATGATGTTTCCAGCATTCTCGACACAAAAGGCGTGTTTGTTCGCTCGGGCAATCACTGTGCGCAACCACTTTTGCGTAGTTTGGGAATCGACAGCACTTGCAGGGCAAGTTTGTCCATTTACAACACCCATGAAGACATTGACAAACTTTGCGAAGCACTTAAATTTGTGCATGAAATGTTCAAAAAGCAAAAAAACAGTTAAAAAGGAAAATTATGGATTTAAACAGCATTTACACCAGTCTTGTGATGGAACATGGCGCAAACAGTCCGCACAAGCATGAAATTAAAGATGCAACACATCAAAAACACGGGCACAACCCAAGTTGCGGAGATGACATCACGCTTTTTGTGAAAATTGAAAACGGCAAAATTCAAGATGCGGGCTTCACTGGGGTGGGCTGTGCCATTTCGCAAGCCTCAACTTCCATTATGATTGAAACGCTTTTGGGAAAAACTGTTGAAGAAGCCAAAAAAATCATTGACATTTTTGTTAAAATGATTGACCGCAAGCCCATTTCGAGCGAGGAGAAAAAACTTCTTAAAAACGCCCGAGTTTTTGAGAACATAAAACAAATGCCCGCAAGAGTGAAATGTGCCTTGCTTGCGTGGAAAACCTTGCAACTGTCGCTTGATGAAAACTAAGTTTTGTGCCAAATTTTTGGCGTTATATCAAAAAAATTGTGAGGGAAACCTCATTTTTTTAAAAAGTTATCCACTTTTCCACACCAAAGGAGGATTTTATGCAATTTGATGACTTCAAACCACTTAAACAAAGTGCCGAAGAAGAATATGAAACCGCACTCACAAAACTAATTCAAAAGTTTTTAGTGCAAAATGGCGTAAAAAAGGTTGATGCCTTGCGGGTTCAACTGAAAGAATTTCCGTTCAAAGACATTGTTGTTGGGTTTATGAAAAATCACCAAGTTTTTTTCCTTAACCAAAACGAAGTCAAAGCCCCTAGGCTTCAAGAAAAGTTAGACAGCAGTTTGGCAACCATGTTTGCGGAAAAATCAACCGATGAAATCAAAAGAATGTGCCAAAAAATTGAAAAAAACCTCATCAACAAGTTTGTTTGCTTGTAACAAAAAAAACGCCACAAAAATGTGGCATTTTTTTGTGAATTTGTTTGTTTTGTTTAAGCGGATGCTTGTCCAGCAGGAACTTTTACTTTAAATGTTTTTCCATCAATGGTGCAAGTTGCAACAACAACTTTAACATCTCCATTGTAGTAAACAGAAAGATCGCTGTTAAAATCAAAACTAATTGCTGACTTTTCAACGGCACGTGTTTGTCCATTTGCTTGCACAATCAAAAGTGCAACACTGTCGGTGTCATAGGTAAATGTTTCATCTGTTTCGTTTTTGATAATTTTAATTTGTGAAGATGATTCATTAACAACTCGAAGTGCTGTGGTTTTGTTTGTGTCATCCCAAACAAACACCAAAACTTTGCAAGAAACACCATAATAAGAAATTGTTACAGTTTGCCAGCCAATTTTGTTTTTGTTGTAACCAGCAATTGTAAAGCCATCGGCAAGTTTGTTGTTTATGCTATCCCAAATAGGTGTGTCTCTTGGTGATTCTTCATCAAAATATCCAACCTCGATCGCACCGTCTTTTCCAAATTCTGAACCTTTTTCGATTGTAACAAAATCATCAAAAGGAGAATCACCATCAAAGCAATAACTTACTAAAACTGGAAGATTTTCAGGGAAATAATTTTCATTTTCAACAATGTTGAACACAAATTTTTGGCTAAACTCTTTGTTGTTGTCAGTATCTTCATTATCTTTAAATTTAACTGTGGCAGTTTGTTTGCCAAGTTTGTTAAGGTCAACTCCTGAAATTTCGGTGATTTCGTATGATTTGTTCTCAACTGAAACAAGGTCATCGCCAACAACCTTAGCATTTACTTCAAATTTTATGGCACCAACAAACTTATTCAAACCTTCTTTTGTTGCCAAGTTGTAGTCAGCAGTTTGTGCAAAATAGAAATCTCCATCAAAATTGTAACCATAGTAAGCACGAGGGTCAAGACCATCTTCTTGTGTCAAGTAGCAAACAACATCGCCTGCTTTCAAAGATTTGTTTTTTGTTTGAAGAATCATCTCATTATACACAAAAAACTCTTTAAAGTAAATTCCACCATCAACTTTTCTGATGTCATACGAACCAGAGTTAAAAGTCATGTTAAGCAAATCAATCGCGGCATTTATGCCTCCAAAATCAGACATTTCAGCAACAGGAATGTTTTGTCCAAGCGCAGTTTCTGAGCCAGACATACTTGCAATGCTTCCGCTTTTAAGTTTTCCGTTTTCATCAAAGTTCAAATAACCTGTTATTTTTGTTGTGGAAACAGCAGTAGTTTCCTCTTCTTCAGTTTTCACTTCAAGTTCAAAAAATCCGTTGGTGTAGTATTTTAATGTGTAGTCATTAGAAATTGTTGCATTTTCATTTGAAAGGTCTTGAGTGCTTGCGTAGTAGGTGTTTTCAAGTTTGGTTTTGCCGTTGGAACAAGCGGACATAAAAACGCACACAAGCGCCAACAAAACAATGCTTAAAACACCAACAAACAAATGTTTTTTGTTTAAAATTTTTGTTTTATTCATTTTTTCTCCTCCAAAAATATTTTTGTGATTGAGGGCAAAATCAAGAGCAAAAACATTCTCACATTTTCATTATATCACACTTCAAGTTGTTTTGTCTCACTTTTTTGCAAAGTTTTTAAAAAATTTCCGCACTGTGCTGTGTGGAGGAAAAGTGTTTTTCTCTTCAACTTTTCATTGTCAAGGACACATTCGTGTCTAGATACACTCGACTTCGCTAACGCTCCGCTTCGGTATGACAATAACTTTGTGCTTCTCTCTTAATGTCTAAATAATGTGAAATTAGAAATATTGATTTGTGGTAGGACAATAAGGATTAGACTTTTTTGTTGGTGTGAGGTAATACACCATTGTCATACCGAAGCGAACGCAGTGAGTCGAGTGTATCTAGGGCGTTCCGCCCTTTGACTGCAACCAAGTTGGGACAGGGTATGGTTCTAACTTCTCGTTGTCAAGGACACATTCGTGTCCAGATACGCTTTGGTGCGTTGCCTTTCGGCACTTACTTCGGTATGACATTAGATTGGAGGTTCTTTTCAACTTATTAAAAAAAACATATTGAAAAAGTCAATATGTTCTTTTTGGTAAGGCAAGTTTGCCTTTTTGGTTTGTGTTATTTAACAAATTTTCATGAAAAATTGATTAAATTGTTTGTTGGGTTCTCTCTGCCCCCAAACATTTTAGATTGTTCATGGCAGATTGGTTCTCGCCTCCTATCAATCAAAACTACTTGTCCTCGTCTTCTTCGTCCTCATCGTCGTCATCGTCATCAAAATCGTCATCGTCAAAATCGTCATCAAGGTCATCATCCACTGGTTCATCATCATCAAAATCGTCCATATCAACATCGTCCATTGGAATGTCCATGTCAAGGTCATTCATGCCAGCGGTGAGTTCATCTTCATCGGCAATGCTAATCATGTCGCCAAACTCATCATCATCTTTAAGTTTGTCGTTTTCATAGTCATCTTGCTCACTTAAATCATCAAACAAAACACTGTCGCCATGAAGGGTTCTGTCTAAGTCACGCTCACGAGCACAGTTTGCACAAACATCTTCATCTTCACGAATGTAGTTTGTTTTGCAAATTGGGCAAATGTCATAGTCTCCACTTAAATCAAAATCATCATCATCTCCACCGTGAAAAGCAGACTCAACCTCTTTTTTGCAAACCGAACAAAGTTTGTCTGTTGCCAAAATGTAGTTCAGTTCACATCTTGGACAGCGTTTATATTCATTTTTAGCCAACTTAAAAATCCTCCTTGAAAGTTTGCACCTATTATAATGCATGATTTTAAAAAAGTAAACTAAATTTTTAGGTTTTTTTTAAAATTTATGATTTTTTTTTGATTTTTGTGCAAAAACAAGGTTAATTTTTGCTAAATTCCGCTTTCCACAAGCATTTTGTCTGCCACAAGGGCAATAAATTCGCCATTTGTGGGCTTGTCGTTAGAGCCATAGACTGGCAAGCCAAAAACCGAGTTGATGTTTTCAATTTTGCCTCGATTCCATGCAACTTCAATGGCGTGTCTTATTGCCCTTTCAACTTTGCTTGGGCTGGTTGAAAATCTTTGGGCAATGTTTGGATAAAGTTGCTTGGTGATGCTTCCAATAATGTTTGGTTGTTTGATGGTCATTTTGATTGCTTCACGCAAAAATTGATAGCCTTTTATGTGAGCAGGAATTCCAACGGTAATAAAAATGTTTGAAATTTTTTCATCCACATTTTTTGAAAAAGTTTTGTGTTTTAAAATGGAAGAAATGTTGGTGCTAACATCAAAAATTGCCTTGCAAAGACCTTCAAACTCGCACGGCTTTTGCACAAAGTGGTCGGCACCCAAACTTAGGGCTTTTTCTACAAAGTTTGCGTTGTTAAGTGCCGAGCAAACCACCACTTTTGGCTTTTGCAAAAAAGACTGCAATTCTTCCAAAATTGCAAAGCCATCTTTGTTTGGCAAAACAAGGTCCAAAACAACAACATCAGGTTTTGTTTTTTCAATTGTTTTAGCGGCAAATTTGCCATCACAAAGGTTTGCCACAATTTCAAATTGTGAATTTTGCAAAAACTTGTCTGCAAAGATTTTCATTTGACTGCTGTCGTCAATGATTGCTAATTTTATTTTGTTCATAAAAACCTCCAAAATCAAAGTTTTTGTGCCGATAAAAAGCATTTTAGCACAAAAAATTACTGTTGCAAAACAAATTGCAATTCAAATTGTGTCCCATTTTGAAGTGTTTTAAACAACTTTGTCGAAAGCACCAAATTTTGATGATTTTTTGCAAAAATTGGTTTTCAAATCACGAAGAACCTTGAAAAATGTTCACGGAAAACCGCTTATGACAAAATTCTTGCAAAAATCAACAAAAAAAGCAAGGAAATTTTGCATTTTCTATTGACAACAAACTTTGTTTGTGCTACAATAAACTAGCACTGACCGAAAGGGGTGTTAATTTTTTTATTAAAAGAGGTATAATTATGAGAACAAACATCACTCTTGTTTGCACCGAGTGCAAAGGTAGAAATTATGACACCGACAAAAACAAGAAAAATGACCCAGACAGAATGGAAATGAAAAAGTTTTGCCCAAAATGCAAAAAACACACCATTCACAAAGAAGGCAAGTAATTTTTAGTTAGGAGAGAAAATTATGGCACAACCAAGAAAGAAAGGCAAGTCTAAGCAAAAGGCAAAAAAGCCAGTGATTGTTGTTGAGGCAGAAGCAACACCAGTTGCAGAAAATCAAAACGCCGAAGCACCAGTTGTTGAAGAAAAGCCAGCCGAAGTGCTTGATGAAAAAGCACTTAAAAAGCAAGCAAAAGACAAAGCCAAAAAAGACAAAAAACTTGCAAAAGAAAAGGCAAAACAAAAAAAGAAAGAAGCACGTGAGCGTGCTGGAAAAGAAACTTTTAAGCAAAAAATGAAAGGAACAGCAAGCGAACTTAAAAAAGTTAGTTGGCCAAGTTTTAAAGAAACAGTTAAAAAAACAGGAATTGTTATTGGAATTGTTATTTTCTTTGGAATCATTTTGTTTGCCTTTGACTACTTGCTTTCATTTTTGAATGGACTTTTGTTCTAGTGGGGTGAAAAATGGAAGAAGGAAAATTTATTAGCACAGAAGCCAAGTGGTATGTTTTGCACACTTTTCATTCTTATGAAGCAGTTGCAAAAGAAAACCTTGAGCAAGTTGTTGAAAACGGAAATTTGCAAGACCGCATTTTTGACATTGTTATTTTAACCGAAACCGTTGTTGAAGAAGTTGACGGAAAGAAAAAAGCGGTAACTCGCAAAAAGTTGCCAACCTACATTTTCATAAAAATGAAATATGGCGATGACATTTGGCACACAATCACCTCAACCCGTGGAATAACAGGTTTTGTTGGCCCAAAAGGAAGACCACTTCCGCTAACCGATGACGAAGTTGTTAAACTTGGACTTGAAAAAGGAAAAGTTGACTTTGAACTTAACGAGGGTGACAAAGTTGAAATTCTTACTGGAACCCTTATGGGAACAGTTTGCACTGTTGTTAGTGCAAACAATCAAACCCAAAAAATCAAAGCAACTGTTAACATGTTTGGCAGGGACAACAACATTGAACTCAACTTTAACGAAGTTAAAAAAGTTGAAGATTCGGTGCCACAAATTTAAGCCAAATTTTTGTGGCACTGTGGGAGAAGAGCAAAAATATTTTTCATTTGCATCTTCGTTAAGACCACTAAAGGAGAAGAAGAAAAATGGCAGAGAAAAAAGCAGTAAAAGTTATTAAACTTCAACTTCCTGCAGGAAAAGCAACACCAGCTCCACCTGTTGGAAGCATCTGTGGTGCAGCAGGAATTAACATTCCTCAATTTGTTCAACAATTCAACGCACTCACAGCAACACAAGTTGGAACAATCGTTCCAGTTTTAATCAGCGTTTATGCTGACCGCAGTTTTAGTTTGGAAATCAAAACACCACCTGCTGCAGTTTTAATTAAAAAAGCATGTGGAATTGAAAAAGCGAGCGGAAAAAACAAAAAAGAAAAAGTCGCAAAAATAACAAAAGCTCAAATAAAAGAAATTGCTGAAACAAAAATGAAAGACCTTAATGCAGCAAGCATTGAAACTGCAATGTCTATGATTGAAGGCACAGCAAAAAGCATGGGCATCACAGTTGAGGAGGCGTAATCATGAGTGGAAAGAAATTTGAAGAAGCAATGAAAAACATTGACACAAGCAAAACATATGCACCACAAGAAGCAATTGAACTTTTGGTGAAAACATCTCATGTAAAGTTTGACGAAACTGTTGAACTTCACGCACGACTTGGTGTTGACGGCCGTCAAGCCGACCAACAAGTTCGTGGAACTGTTGTTTTGCCAGCAGGAACAGGAAAAAAACTTAGAGTTTTGGTTATTGCAAAAGGCGACAAAGCCGATGAAGCACAAAAAGCAGGTGCCGACTTTGTTGGCGCAGAAGATGTTGTTGCCAAAATTGCTGGTGGTTGGCTTGATTTTGATGTTTGTATCACAACCCCAGACATGATGGGAATTATTGGAAGAATTGCAAAAGTTTTGGGACCAAAAGGTCTTATGCCAAACCCAAAAAGTGGAACAGTTACAACTGATGTAACAAAAGCAATCAATGAAGTTAAGGCTGGAAAAGTTGAGTATCGTCTTGACAAAACAAACATTGTTCACTGCCCACTTGGAAAAATCAGTTTTGGTGCTGAAAAACTTATGCAAAACTATCAAACACTTATTGATGCTTTGGCAAAAGCAAAACCAGCGTCATCAAAAGGAACTTATTTTAAATCTGTAACCCTTTCATCAACAATGGGACCAGGTCTTAAAATTGAAGTTTTGTAACAAGCAAAAAGGATTTGAAAAAATCCTTTTTTTGTTTCAAAAAAATTTTAAAAAACATCTAGACAAAACGGGTTTTGTTTGATATAATGTTTTTGTATTTTATGTGAGGTGGCAAAATGGAACAATTTTCAAAAACACAGCAGTTTTTTAAAACACAAACAGAAAAGGAAAAAAGCCTTAAAAACCTTAAAAAATGGGCAAACAACTTTTTGAATTACACTTTTGATGTTATCCATGCAAACCTAGAATGTTTTTCAATTGGAGATTTCAAGGAAGAAAGTTTGTTTTTCTCACTTGAAGGAATGGTGTGTGATGAATTTCGATATGCCGAAAAATCACCTTTGGGGCTTGCTCGCGAAATCGAAAAAGATGCTTTTGGCAATGAAAATGTAACCATTGATGCCGAAAGTTTTTTGCGTGATTTGTTTGCGGGTGAAATTGAACAAATTTGGAACAGCAAACTAACAAAAATAACAGACAAAAAGCAAGTTCCACGAATGATTGATGCTGGAATTGTTTGCAAAAACATGACAAGCAGTGCTTGTGATGAAATTTTTGGTCTTGAAAAACAAAAAATGCTTGAAGATTTGCATGAAGCAAAAAATCCAAAAGCAAAGACAGAAAAAACAAAAAATGCCGAAATAAGTTTGTAATGCAAGCAAAAAAACTTGCAAAAAGACATTGTTTGTGTTACAATCACCCATGTTAGAGGAGAAAATATGACTTGGTCTGAAATTTGGGAAGCCATAAAAAACTTTTTTGTTTATGGTGGTGGAGCGCTTTTGAAGGCGCTTTTGGTTTTTGTGATTGGCTATGTTGTCATCAGAATTGTTTTTGTTGTGGTTCGCAAAATTCTAAGGCGAACAAAAATGCAGTTGGTAACACAAAACTTTTTGCTGTCCATCATTAAATTTGGCTTGTATGTTGTTTTGATAATAATGATTTTGGGGTGCTTTGGCGTGAACATCACTGGAATCGTTGCAGTGCTTGCTTCGGCGGGGCTTGCAATTTGCTTGGCACTTCAAAACAGTTTGTCTAACGTTGCAAGTGGAATTATTTTGATGGTAACCCAGCCTTTCAAAGAGGGCGATTTGGTCAGTATTAACGGGGAAATGGGCAGAGTGAAAAGTGTGAAAATTCTCACCACTTCATTGATTACTTTTGACAACAAATTGATTGTTTTGCCAAACTCAAGTGTTGCAAACAACACCATAATCAACTATTCAAACCGCAAACAAAGGCGTGTTGAGTTCACTTTTTCGGTGTCTTATGAAGCAGATGTTGAACTTGCCAAAAAAGTTGTTACCGATGTCATGAAAAGCAACGGAAAAGTTTTGTTAAAGCCCGAACCTTTCAGCACCGTTAGAAGTTTTGATTTGGACAACAACACCGTAAATTTGTTTTCGCATTGTTGGTGCGACACCGAAGATTATTGGGATGTGCTTTACTTTGTTTATGACAATGTTTTCAACGAATTCAAGAAAAACGGCATAAAACTTCCTTACAAGCAAGTTGAAGTTCGTATGCGAGAAGATGAAAACAAATTTCCGTTTGCTGAAAAAAATCTTGAGCGTATTGAAAAGGTTCGCAAAAATGAAGAACCAACCAAAGCGGAACAATTTTTTGACATCATGGATGATGACATTTCGGAGCAACCCGAACAATATTTGAAATTTCAAGACAAATGGAAAAACAAACTTGAAGAAAAAAAAGCACAAAAAAAGAAACAAAAAAAAGAAAAGCACAAAAAAACTAGCACAAAAAGTGAAAATTAAAAAATCTTCAATTAATTTTTAACCACAAAATTTTCAAAACAAAAAAGACATTCTTTTTATTGGAATGCCTTTTTTTAATTTATTTAAAAATTGTTTGACACGCAACAAAAAATGTGGAAAAGTGAAAAAGTGCGTTTTCTTAGCCAATCAACTTTTCAAGTTCCAACCAGTCTTTTGCACGAACAATGTTTTTTGATTTCAGTTCTTTGTCCAAAATGTTTTTGTTGTGAAAAGAGGAAAACAAAATTTTTGTTTTAAAATTGTCACCTTCCAAATTGTAAAGCCTGTCATCAACCAAAACATCGCCACAAAAAATTGTTTTGTCGTGTGCAAAAATAATGTTTTGCGGAGGAAAAAATGGAAGTTTTGTTAAAACAAATTGCCATTTGTCCAAAAATTGTCTGCCAAATTCAAGTTGCATTTCATAGTGGCAACAACTGGAGAGTAAAAACACTTGGTGCTTTTTGCAAAGCCTTTTCAAAACCTCAAAAGCGTGAGGTTTTAATCTGCTGAATTGATAAGAGTCATATTGCAAATAAAACTCATTAAATTTTCGGCGTTCTTTTTTGTCTGGAAACATTGTTCGGCTTACAAAAGCACAATCAAAGTCTGACTCCTTGATTGGTTTGTTCAAAAATTTGGCAACAAGTGGCACAATGTGGTTTGTGCATACAACATCATCAACATCAATAAAAATTCGTTTCATAAATTGTTCCTTTTTTGAAAGTATAACACATTTTTTGAAAAAAATCAAAAAAATTAGCAAAAAATGAAGTTTTTTCTGTTTTCTCCTAAAAAAAATTGTGTGCAAATTTGGTTGTAAAATTTTTTTGTTTAGGTTATAATTAACTCATGGAAAAATTATTTGTTATTGATGGAAACAGCCTCATAAATCGTGCCTATTTTGCTTTGCCACCACTTTCGGCAAGTGATGGCCATGTTTACAACGCTGTTTTTGGTTTTGTGAACACTGTCATAAAACTTTTGGAAGAAGAATCGCCAAGCCACTTGGTGGTTGCTTTTGATGCTGGCAAAAAAACTTTTCGCAATGACCTTTACAAAGACTACAAAGCCACACGAAAAGGTATGCCCGATGAACTGCGTTTTCAACTTGAGCCACTTAAAACACTTTTGAAAAAGATGAACATAAATTGCATTGAAAAGTTGGGAATTGAAGCAGATGACATCATTGGCACCATAACCAAAAACAGTCCAATTCCTTCGGTTATCATAACAGGGGACAGGGACACTTTGCAACTTATTGACAAAAACACCGAAGTTTGGCTGACAAAACATGGCATAACCGAAATTGTTTCGGTCAACGAAAGGCAACTTTTGGAAGAGTTTGGGCTAACCCCCTCGCAAGTGGTTGACCTAAAAGGGCTTATGGGTGATGCCAGCGACAACATTCCGGGCGTTCCTGGTGTGGGCGAAAAAACCGCAAAAACACTTTTGGAAAAATATCAAACTTTGGACGGCGTTTTTCAGCATATTGATGAAATTCAAGGAAAACTTAAAGAAAAGTTAAAACTTGGGCAAGATTTGGCAAAACTTTCCTTTGTTTTGGCAACAATAAAAACCGATTGCGACATTCCTTTTTGTTTGGAGGAATGCAAAGTTAAGTTGCCATTTTCAAAAGAGGTGTTTGACGATTTTTCAAAATATGAATTTTCCAGCCTTTTGAAGCGTAAAAATTTGTTTTCTGAAAATTTTGAGCAAAAGGAAGAACCAAAAAAGCAAATTGTTTTTGAAAAACTAAAATATTTAAGTGAAATCAAAGCAAACGCTGTTGCGATTTTTGAAAAAGAAAATGGTTTTTTGCTTTCGTCCAGCAATTTCAAAGTTTTTGAATTTGATGGAAACCTAGATGACTTGTCCCCGCTCTTGCAAGACACCACCAAAATCAAAATTGTGCATACCCTGAAACCACTTTTGCACAAAACAGATGGCGGTGTTGCTTGGCCCGTTTTTGATTTGAGCCTTGCAACTTACCTTGTTAACAGCAACATCAAAAACGAGGACGCCGAAAAAATGCAAGAGTTTTTAGGAATAACCAACTCGCCAAATTCGGCAACATTTTTTGAATGTTATGAAATTTTGAAACAAAAAATTGAAGAATTGGGAATGACAAAACTGTTTTTTGAAGTGGAACTGCCAATCACAAAAATTTTGTTTTTAATGGAAAAGCAAGGCATCTCGGTTGACCAAGAAGTGCTTGAAAATTTGGGCAGGCATTATGACAGCGAACTTGAACAAATGACAAAAGGAATTTTGGAACTTGCAGGGCAAAATTTTAACATAAATTCGCCAAAACAACTTGCAAAAGTTTTGTTTGAAGATTTGGGGCTTTCAGATGCCAAAAACAAAAAACACTCCACCGCCGAAGACAAACTTGAACTTCTTAAAGACAGCCACCCAATCA
>CAVEAP010000014.1:0-12373 GCA_963613725.1 Mediterraneibacter torques | reverse complement strand
GATAGTTTGGGGGTAAATCTTTAATGCTCTTTTTTTCAATTTCTTGCTTGATGATGTTAAAAGTTTCATCATATTCTTTTTGAAGTTCTTTTTTTTCTGCTTCCATGTCAATTTTTAAATCCGCTTTTTTAACAAAACTTTTTTGTTCACTAATTTTTTGAGCATATTTTGCCTCAACCGCCTTAACTTTGTTTTCAAAAATTTTGTCTTGCTCATCTTTTGCTTTGTCAATCAAGGTTTGTTTAACTTGCTTGAGCAACTTGTTGTTAAAGTCATCACTTGCCATCAAAAATTTCTTTTCAATGGCACTGCCCGCAAAAGTTTTGTTAACATCAAGTTTGTAGCTCAATGCCTGAGCAAAAAATTCATGACTGTCAAAAGCAGGTTTTGAAAGCTTTAAAAAACTTTCAAACGCATCAAAGGGTTTGCCCTCGGCTTCGGCTTTTTGTTTGGCGTTTTCAAGTTCTCTTAAATTTACTGGCAAAAAGAAGTCATCAAAATCATCACCATGAAGCATTATGTTGGTAGGGTCAAGGTGTTTTGCACAACAAAACTTTTGGACTGAAGAATGTTTGTTCACACCTTTTGGCAAAAATTCAAGCCCATTTTTTGTGAGTGTTACATCAACGCTGTCAAGATAGTTGTCTTTAAGTGGTGATTCCAAAATGTCTTTTAACGCACTTTTTGTAACTTTTTCTTGATTAACAAAATCTGGTCCACTAATTTTTTTCCGTTTAAGTGGATTTCGTGGCACAAGCAAAGCAAACTTAAAGTTTAGTCTAAAAGTTCCTTTTTTTGAACAAAAAATGCGGTCAAGATAGGTTGAGCCAATTCCAAAGCCTGTGTTCTTAAGGGTTGCTCCGCTGTAAATTTGAAAAGTTAGGTTTTTAACATTCCCCAAATTTTTTGTTCCCGTAACCCCTGGGGCAACTCGTGGGTTAACAGCCCGCTCAAACTCTTCCTTGTTAAAGTTTGTTTTTAAAAATGGGTCAAAAACATTGGTTAGTTTGTTTTTTGATGGGTGCGAAAATGTTCCATGTTTTGTGCCAACGCAAACAACTCCGCTGGTGCTTGTTTCAAGCACTTTGTTTAGGGATTGAACTGCTTGCTGGTCCATTCGTTCATCAACAACAAGATGTCCCCTTTCATCAGTTGCAACACTTCCGCCATTTGAAATCAAAAGTTTTGGTTTTTTGTCAAAACAATTTGCTTGTTCTTTAACTTCCTCAAACGCCCTTTGTGAAGTTAAAAACATTGGCACATTTTGTTTTTCAAAACCTTTAAGGCTGTGCATATATTGCACTCGGTGCAAAAGCCCTTCGTCCAAAAAGCCTTTTGAATCGGCACTTGTGCACAAAACAGTGCTTGCAGGGTTTTGAACTGGGGCAAAGTGGTCGTTTTTCCAAAGTGCAAATTTTAGGGCATTTTTTTGAACCCCATCTGCAAACGCTTTTCTTGAAATTGTTATTGTTTTCGCCATGTTTTTAACCTCCAAATTCTGTGTTAATTATACCATTTTTCACAAAAAAAGTCAAGATTTTTTGCGTTTTTGTTTGCCAAAAGCAAACTTTTGTGTTATAATAAAATGTAAACTAAAATTTAAGAGAGGATTATTTTTATGAACATTTGGCACGACATTGACCCAACAAGAGTTGGAAAAGATGAATTTACAGCATTTATTGAAATTGGAAAAGGAAGCAAAGTTAAATATGAACTTGACAAAGAAACAGGCCTAATCAAATTTGACCGTTTGCTTTACACCAGCATGGTTTATCCTGCAAACTATGGTTTCATTCCAAGAACACTTGGTGGCGATGGTGACCCACTTGATGTTTTGGTGCTTTCAAGCGAAGCTTTCATTCCTGGAATTTTGGTTGATTGCAGACCAATTGGAATGATTGTTATGGTTGACGATGGCGAAATGGACGAAAAAATTATTGCAGTTGCAAAAGATGACCCATTTTTCAAAAATGTTAAAAACATGGACGACCTTCCTCAACACACCTATGATGAAATGAATCACTTTTTCAAGCGTTACAAAGAACTTCAAAACAAAGAAACCGAAATTCGTGGAACTGAAGGAATTGAAAGCGCACAAAAAATTATTGAACAAAGCATTGCTAACTACAAAGCAGAATATGATTCTTAACAAAAACACAAAAGCAAAAGGAGTTTGTAACTCCTTTTTTGTTGCAAAAAAAATTTTTATGTGCTAAAATATGAAAAAAAGTTAGAGGAAAGCATGAAACAACAATTTTATCTAAATGAAAATGGTGCCATAGTTCAGCCAAAATGGAAAAAACGCTTGAGTGTTTTTAACAAAATTTTGTCTTTTTTGATGATGGCAATTTGCTTGTGTTTTTTGTCGTTTAGCATCAGCCACAGCATGAAAATTGTTGAAGGACAATCCATGCAACCCACCATCAATCAAAACTATGTTAAAAACAGCCACTACGACATTGTGTTGTATAACAAATTTCAACAAGCAAAGCGTGGCGACATTGTTATTGTGAACCGCAAAGAACAGGACACTCAACACCCTTTTGTCATCAAAAGACTGATTGCAAAAGAAGGCGACAAACTTAACATTGAATGGAACGAAACCGACCAAAAACTTGTTGTAACACTTAATGACAAAGTTTTGGATGAACCTTACACCCTAAAAGACAGCACCGACACAACAAAAGACCACAAAAATTCAAAAAATTGTGCCAACAATTTCAATAAATACAAATCAAGTTGGGAGGTGGAAATTTTGGAAGATGGCTCAATTGTCATTCCAAAGGGCTGTGTGTTTGTGCTTGGTGACAACCGAGGTGGTAGTGTTGATTGCAGTGAATATGGCCCCATAAAAGAAAGCACTCTTGAAGGAGTTGTTGACACCCTGATTGCAGATGGCTCGTTTTTGAACAGTGCATTAAAGTTTTTGTTTTCACTTAACTAAAAAAAATCTTATGGAAATTCCATAAGATTTTTTTGTTATAAAAACTTAAAATTAAATTATTTTTCCCTATTTCAAGTCCTCAGGTGTTGCTGTTTCAAGAATGCCATTTTTAAATAGTGATGACAGCTTACAACTTCCCACAGTTGTTGTTGAAGAATAGGTTGGATGGCTTGTAATTTGCTTAAAATAACTACTTGCATCGGTAATTTCACTACTTCGCATAACAGAAACATACGTAAACATTTTGTTTTCGTCTTTTGAATCATCACTACTATAACAGTAATCGCCAAATGTCCATCGGTTGTTGCTGTTGTTATACACAGACCCATAAACAAAGCCAAACAATCCATTTGTTTCAACTTTAGAATCTGTTATGTAATGTGAAGGAAGTCCTGCAAAATAACAATTTTGAATGTTAAAACCTTCTGCTTTTTTGCCATCAGCTGTCAAAAGTTTATAGCAATTTGACTGTGATGTTCCACCAAGTCTTCCCGCAAAAGCACCCAAATAACCTGAACTGTTTTTGTCAAAATACAATGAAATGGTGGTGTTAATTTTTTGATGTTTTGTTTTTGCTGAGAAATAGGAATTTGTTACCAAAATCTTGTTGTTTGCCGACAATTTGTTGCTGCTTAAATTAACATAACCAACAAGTCCACCTACCGACATATTTGAGCAATTTGTTACAGAAATTGGGCCACATGCAAAACTTTGGGTTAGCAGTGTTGTTCCACTAGTTACCCCCAAACTTCCTGCAATTCCGCCAACTGCATAACCACTCGTCGAAGAAATTTCATTGAAAGTAAATTTAACATCAGTCCAACACTGATTGATTGTTCCGCCATTAAAGTTTCCAACAAGTCCACCAACATTTCCAGAACCACCTAATGAAATGTTGATGCTTCCAAAGACTGCACAGTTTTCGACTGTTGCATCGTTTTTGATTTCTTTAACAAGCGGAGCAATAACAACGCTACCCCCATCTGCCGTAATTGTTGTTTCATTTAATTTCAGTTTCAGTTTTAATCTTTCGATTTTACCACCACTTAAAGCAAGATTGAACAAGGTGTAAACATTGCCTGAGTCTGATTTTAAATCTGCAAGATTATCAATAAAAATTGTTTTGTAGTTTCCATCCAAGTTAAAAATTGCTTGTGATGATGACACAATTTGTGTGTGTGCTTTGATGTCCCGAGTGAGAGCATAACTCCTTTCAGAATTGCTGTCTTGAATTCGTTTTAAGGTTGTGAAGTTTTCAATTTCATAAGGAGTGTTTTGCCCATCACCCGTGGACCTAACATCTTGCCAAGTGCCATTTTTGTAATTTTCCAAAGAACTTGTGCCAAGATTTAGGAATGGAAGCCCATAGTTAAGGTTGAGGTCGGTTGAAGATGAGCCTGTGTCCATGCCAAAGAAGTTGCTGTCAAGTTGCAATTCGCCTGTGCCAACAATCATTTTGCGATTCTCATATAAATATTTTGTGGCACCCTTAATGCTTGGTGTTGCACTGGAATCTTGTGCCGACAAGTTGGAAACAACAATGTTGTTTTTAACCAATGATGTGTTGATTTTCTCTTGGTCTTCAAAATTTGCTATGCTTTGACAGTTTGCATTAGATGAAATGTCCACAAAGCAAGCAAGTTGTTTTGCCATGCTAAAACCTTCATTAAATCCAATAACTCCGCCAACCTTGTCTGTATTGTCTGTGCTGTTGTTTTGCAATCTTCCCATTGCATAAGAATAAGACACTGCTCCATGGGTTCTTGTTTTGTCAACAACTGTGCCGTTTGCTCCAACAAGTCCGCCAACATAACCTGTTGCTTTGTTGTTTATTTTAATGTCAGAATAACTCCAACAGCCAAGCACAACATTGTTGTTTGTTCCAACAAGGCTTCCAACGGTTGCACCTCCACTTACTTCAATGTTTAGTTCGGCTGTTAAAATTGCAAATTCGCTAGTGCTAAGCCCCTTAGAGTTTTCGGCAATTGTGCCACCTGCCGTAATGGTTGAAGGAAGCATTCCTGCCACACAGTTCACAACAATTCCGTTGTTTGTGTTTGCCAAAGCACCAAAACTGCCACTTGATACTTTTAATGTTTCTTTTCCTGTTACAATAATTCCAGAAACCAAAACATTTGCTGGAACTTCATTAAACACGCTTGTTGACACTTTGAAAACAACACCTTGCCCAACAATTTTTGAAGCATTTGAAATTTTAAGGCTTTTGCTTGGTTCAATTGGTTTTTGTAGTAATGAATCAACCAAAATTGTTTTGTTTGGGTTTGTTTTATCGTTCAGTGCTGTTTCAAACCCTTCTTGGCTAGTGATTCTTGTTAATGAAATGTTTGTGTTTTGTTGTTTTATCCAATTTTCAAGCAAAGCAAGATAAGGAAGCATTGCATCATCCTCACTCCCATAAACAATTGTTCCACTTTGTCCTTTGAACACTTCTCTATAAGAAAGTTTTTGCAAAGTGTTTGTAAGATAATTTTCTTGCAAAACTCCCACAAAGTCAAGGTAATATTCAGCACTGTTTATGGCTTGCTCTGCCGAAGATTCTCCAACAATTGCTCCAACAAAACTAAATTGCTTATACTCTGGATTAGTTGTCGTGTTCCTTGGAAAAATGTTTGTTGCCCCAAACACCGCTCCAAAACTGTGAGCAGAATAAATTGTGCTTGTGGTTTTTCCAGCAATTCCACCAACACAACTTTTTGCTTGCGCATCAGCACCATTTTGTTGGTCTTTGTTTGAAATTAGACCATAGTTAAAGCAGTTGCTGATTGCACTGTTGCTGTAACCAACAATTCCACCCAAACAAACAAGGTTATGTTGCCCTGTTACTTCAACATTTACATCGTTTGCACTTTGACCAAAACTAAAGTTTGCATCACTTAAATCCCTAACTTGTTCTTGTGCGGAAATCCTTTTTGATGCCGAAAACTTTCCAATCATTCCACCAGCATAAAGTGCTTTGGTTGGTTGCTTTGTTCCGTCAAGTGTATCTCCATCCTTTCCAGTGATGCCAATATGTCCTGTTGTGTAGCTTGAGCCAAAAATTTCATAATAACTTGCTTTTCCACTTGAACTTGTGGTTTGAGTTGCATCAAACTCGCCAACAAGTCCGCCAACATAAAGTTGGTTGTAAAAATCTTTTGTGTTAGTAACTTTAATTTGAACATTTGCAAAGCACTTTGAAAGTGCCCCCAAGGCTTGAAGCCCACCACTTGAAGTTGTTCCAATTGTAACGACAGACCGCCCAGCAATTCCTCCAACAAAAGTCGAACCGCTGTTTGTGGTGAGTTCTAAAGCAAATTCTTTTGTTTCACACCCCAAAATTCCAACATTATCTGCACCGCCAACAATTCCACCAACATAATTTGCGCCACCACATTCAACGCCTTTAAAATAATCAAATGTTGATTGCAAATTTTGAATTTTTGAAGAAATTGATGTGCAATCAGCATTACCAATTGCTCCACCAAGCCAAAGATTTGCATTTTGCAATTTTATTGAACCTTTGTTTGTGATTGTTCCTGTTGATGTTGAGGAAGCATTAACAGACACATAACCACTTGCATAGCCACAATATGCTCCCACGCAAATGTTTGCATCGTTTATGTTTGAAATGTAAGACTCAAATATTACATTTGCTTTTGAGATTGTAAGGTGGTCAGCACAGCCAACAAGTCCACCAATTTGCAATTCTTTGTCTTTGACATCTTTTGAAGACAAAGATTTTGGCACAATTTTTAGGTTTGCTTTGATTTGTGTGAAATAGTCGCTTTTCGACTTTCCAACAATTCCGCCAACACCAACATAACCATTTGAAGTTATGGTAATTTGATTTTCATTTTGAGCGCTAACACTCACATTTGTGAACCTGCAACTTTGTGAGGTGTAGGCAACAAGCCCAAAGTAATCACTGTCTGACCATTCGTTTGGCGTTACTGCTGTGTCTGAAAACACAAAGTTAATGTTTGTGATTGTAAGGTTTTTGATGTAGCCCAAAAAGGCAATTGCTCCCCCTGAGTTCCTGTTGTTCTTAACCGTGATTGTAACACTTGAACCATTTGTGGCGTCTTCTCCCCTAATGCTTCCGCTGATTGGGTTATCCACACTTGAAATTGCTTTTAGACTGTCAAACTGCTTTGAAATTGAAAGGTCAAACTCAAGGTTTTTGGAAATAACAAAATTCCCTGCTTCGCCACCTTTGATGTAAGCAAAAAATTCTTCAATGCTTGTGATTGTTTGTGTGTTAATTGCTTTTCCTGTAACAAGTCGTGGGAAAATGTAGCCCGACCTTGTGGTGTCAAGCTTCCATTCAGAAGCACTAAGCCAGTTAAAGACTGCATTCAAAGTTTCAAGTTTGATTGCAACATCATAGAACGAAGAAAATTCTTCAAGTTCCAAATTACCAAAGCACATTTCATAAATCAAACTTTCAAAAGTTTGAGTTTCATCATCCAAACTTTGTGTTAAGTTGCCTACCAAAACTTGTTTTGAATTTTCAAAAAGGTCCTCCTCATCAAAGGAAACAATTGTTGATTCTGCTGGTTTGAAGCCATCAGAACACAAAATGTATTGAACTGTTTCGTTTGCTTTGCCTTTGTTTTGTATGCATTGTGCTGAATAAAGCATTTTTCCAAACAAAGCGCCCTCACAAACTTGAACATTTGCATCGGTGGTGTTGCTTTTGAAATATGATGGAATTGAAATAACACTTGATTCAGAAGTTGGTATGTCAACAATTCCACCCGCAATCCCAACAAGTCCGCCGGTGGTGATGTTTCCTGAAACTTTTCCAGTAAAGTAAACATTGCTGGCATAAAGTGAAACACTGAGTGTGTCGGCTGTGTTTTTTGAGTCTTTTCCGTCTTCGTCATCTTTTTCTTTTTTGTCCTTAAGCTTCACATCGCCAGAGGCATCATATTCATATTCAAACAAAGCTGAGTTAAGTGAAGCAGAATTCACAACCGAATTAAGTTTGCTTTTGGTGTCAATGACAGTCAAAGTTGGAACGCTAAGTCCAACAATTCCGCCAGCAACAACTGCGTTTGTGCTGACAACATTTCCTCGGTTGTAAGAATAAATTATGCGCCCTGTTTTTTCCAATTTTCCTGTTTGAGTGTTTTCAACAATGTTTCCAACATTAAGACCAACAATTCCGCCCGCAACAAACTTGCTTTGTTCAAACAAGGTTTCCGAAACAAGTTGGTCGTTTGCATTTCCAGTTAAAACAAGGGCTTCATCGCTTTGCAGTTGAATTCTGCCCGAAAGTGCCACCCAAGAATATTGCAAAAGTCCACGGTTTTCTCCTGCAATTCCGCCACTAAACGAACGGCCTTGAAGTGATTGACCTTCCTCTGATTTTTGATTTAACACAAATTTTGTGCCAGAAACAATTGAGTTTTTGCCAACAAAACCAACCACTCCGCCAACAATTTCTCCTCCAACACTAACATTGCCAAAGGTTGTAAGGTTTGAAATTGAAGGGTTCTGCTCCTCGCTTTCCGAAAAGCTTGAGTCATAGTCAACAACACCAATCACTCCTCCTGCATAAGAAATGTTTTGGTTTTCCTTTTTCACTTCACTTGCATTGCTTGGTGTTTTAAAGAAAGTTAAATTGCCCGAATCTGATGGGCTGTAGGTGGAAACAACTGTTATGCTTGATTTAATGTTTTCAACACGAAGGCTTGCATTGTTTGCGTTCACAATTCCAGCAAGTCCACCTGTTGTGTTAAATCCTGAGATTTTTGAGTCGGTGTCGTAGGCATAAATTTTTATGTTGTTCACATCGGCAAGTCCAATTCTGCCCGCAAGCGCACCAACAGCAAAGCGTTGAGTTCCCGAAACCTCATTTGGCGTTAACACAAGGTTTGAAACCGTTGCATAGCCACCACTGTCTGAGGCTTTGTTAGAATCATCACCAATCACACTGAACAATCCCAAGTAATCATTTGTTCCAACAATTCTGTAGTTTTTGATGTTCATGCCATTTCCCCAAAGTTTTCCAGCAAAGTTGTTTTTGTAGGAAGATTCTGGGCTGTCCCCCAAAAAGTCAACATCGGCAACAAATCTAACAAAAATGTTTGAAGTTGCACCTGAAAATGTTTCGTTAAAGGTTGCGGTGCTAAACACAATTTTAGGATTTGTGATTGTTGATGGCTTAAAGTTGTTCCAATAAGTGTAGTTTGTTGAGCCATCATCATTTGATGGGTTTTGTTTGTCAATTTCCCTTATGGACAAACTTACAAGGTTTGCCTGAACAAGGTTTGGCAAAGTGAATTCATCATCACTGCTTTTCCAAACTCCATCACCCTTGTTTGATTCATCTGATGCTGTTGTGTTTTCATTTTGGAAAACAAATCCCCAAAGTTTTGAGTTTTCTCCGCCATGAAGTGCCTCTCTTGAAAGTGCGGTGGCTGGGTCAACCAAACTTTCTTTGATTGCCTTTTCGCCAAATCCATCATCAACAAGATAAAAGCAGTTTTCAACCGAACCTTCGTTTAACACATTTAAGGTTGCATCAACACCAACAAATTGTCCGTTCATGTTGCTTGAACTGTTCAAAAGTGAAGCGGAATAGCAATTTTCAACAACACTTGCTGTTCCCAAATTGCTGTAAACAAAACCGCCCACGCCAAGCGAACTTACAATTTCAATGTTGCTGAAACTGTTTTCAACTTCACCTTGGTTTTGATTAACAAATCCAGCGGTTGGACCTGTGGAATAAATTTTGTGTTGTGTTGCACGGGTGTATTTTAGTGTTGGGTTAGCGTCTTTCAAAGCAACTTGATATTCCACATTGTTAAGTGAAAAGACAAAGCGTTCTGCCTTGGAGGTTCCAGACTTAAATTCTTCCTTAAATGCTGTTGTAAGAACATTTCCGCTAGCATCTAAAATTGAGGTGCTTTTCACATCTGAACTGTTAGTATAATCAAATTTGTAAGTTTTTTGGTCAATAACAAATTCATAATTGCTTTTGTTCACGCTGATTTCAGGTTTTGCACTTAAAACATAACTGGTGTTGATTTTTCCCTTGTCGCCATTAAGCCCAACAAAACCTCCTGTCATGGAATTGTCGTTGGTGGTGTTAAACATGTTCACAAGGTTTCCGTTTGCAAAATAACTTGAAGCAATTGTTCCGTTGTTTTGCCCAACAAGTCCGCCTAATCTCCCGCCACCAAAAATGTTCAAGCCAACTTGGGTTGTAAGTGTGCCATAAACGTCTTCAGAGGCAAATTTTTCGTCTTGTTCCTTGCTTTTGATTGTGCCAACACGCCCAACACGGCTGTTTGTGATGTAACTGTTTGTGTCGTTAAGCCCAACAAGTCCGCCAACATTTGCATCAACATTTGCACCATCAACGGTTGGAGAAACAAACACAAAAGTGCTAACAACATTTTGCGAGTAAATTTTTGCTTCATAATTTGTTGCTTCATCGCCATACCACGAATGGAAAATGTCGTTTGCATAGGAATAAGAGTTTTTAAGCACTCCATTTGTGTTGTTCAAAAATGGGGTTATGTTTGTGCTGGTTTGAATGTATTTCACCCAATTTGCTTGAGTGTAGTTGTCATTTGCAAATTGATTGTTAATAATTTGATTTTCTGTCATTACGCTGGTGTTTGTTGATGCTTCTTTTTCGGCTGTTTCACGATAAGCACTCAAAACATCACAGTTGTAAATCAAACCACCTTGGTTGTGCCCCACCAAAAATCCAAAGTTCACCGAGGCAATTCCCCTAAGGTCAGTTACCACCGTTCTGGAAACTTCCAAAATGATGTTCAAAAGTCTTGAAGGTTCTTCAAGCCCTGTTAGTGAGTTTGTGAAAGTTGAAAGTGTTTCAAAAAGCCCAACATTTATGGACGAAACTTTTCCACCTGTTTCAGTTGTTGTTGTAAGGTCAAAGTTTTGAATTGTCAAAACGTGTCCATTTCCGTCCAAACTTCCAATTTTTGTGGTTAGTGGCTTCCAGTTTGAAAGATAAATGTCTCTCATCAAAATGTAGTGTCCGCCCTCAATCATTCCGGCAAGTTCATCGGCAGTGTTGATTGGGTCTGGGTTTGTTTCGGTGGAAGAACTTGAAAAGTTGATTGAAAAACTTTTGCTGTAAGAGCGAAGACTGTCATCCAAAACTCCTGCTTCCCCAGAAATTCCCATTTGATTTTCATAGAAACCATTGTTTGAAAGCATGTAACCTCGTTCCACCGAAACGCCAAACTTGTTGTCAAGCACTTGAATTTTTCCACGAACAAGAACATAGGTGTTTGAGGACTCCGCTTCTTTTGAAACATAAAAGTTTGCATAAGAGTTGTTAAGGTTTATGTGTTTTTCATCATAGGTCCAAATTGAATCGCCCAAAGTGCTTGCACCAAGTGCATTCAAACTGTTCAAACTGTTGCGAATTTTTGATGCAAGGTTATTAAAGGCACTTCCAAAATTGGTTTGGTGTTCCGACCAATCACTTGGAAAATAGGTTTTAAGCAAATTTAGGGCATTGTTATAGCAAGATATTGCATTTGAAGTTGCTGTGAAAATTCCAAAATCAGTGGTTGCGGTAATTTTTAAGGCAGTATAGCCTTCTTGAATTTTGGATTCAAGTTTTTCATCAACAAGATTTTCAACACCAATGCCCTTAACCAAAAAGTCAACAACAAAAAGCACAAGCCGTGATTCTGTTATCAGCAAGCCCGAGTTGGAATAGACACGCCCAACAACCACAAGTTCGCCATTTGTGGCTTCTGCCAAAATTCCAACATACAAATTAAGGTCAAATTCCACATTTCCATTTTTCTCTGAAAATGTCAAATTAAAACTGTCATCACTTTTCAAAACTGCAGTTTTAAGAGCCTCGCTTGAAATTCCTTCAAGCGAAAATTTGATTGTTGAATTTTCGGCAACACCTGTGGCTTTAATGCTTACTTCGGTTCCCCTTGCCACAAAATTGCCAAAACTTTGGTCTGCAAGGCTCATTTGAACATATGGAGCAAACACCGATGAAAGTGTTAGGCTTTGTTTTCCCACAACTGTGCCATCGTTTTTGTAGGCAACAACATTGATTTTCAAAAATGTTCCCTCTGGAATTCCCACCTCGGTTAAGGTGGACACATAAAACACACTGTCAAGAATCACGCTTTGGTTGTTAAAGATTGTGATTGCCCCTGTGTTAAGGCTTGTTCTGGAATATTCATCCGAGAAAATCAGCCCTCTTGTGCCATCACTTGAATTGTTTTCAAGATAATGTGCAAACGAAATTGGATAGGCATTGTTTTCATCACTGCTTATGGTAATATAGTCAAAATCAGCATAAGGTTGAATGATTGAAACTTTCAAAATTCCCAATTTTCCACTGCCAATTTTCGTGCTTGATTGCTCTTTGCCATAGGTCAAACTGAAATCGGCTTTGTCGGAATAGTGCAAAAC
>CAVEAP010000013.1:3751-12878 GCA_963613725.1 Mediterraneibacter torques | reverse complement strand
TTCATGCTCATGTTCAAAGTGAGAAATACCCTGTCCCTTTTCAGGTTCTTTTATGCTAACATAAAATATTTTTTTGCCACCCTCTTCAATGTATTTCCCCGACTTCATTGTGCTGTCATAAGTTATGTTGTCAACCGAACCTTTCATAAAACCAATGTAGGCACTTTTCATTAGTGCAACCACACTTGAACTTCCATAACTTTCATCATCTTGCGCTGTTCTTACGATAACATCATAGCCATTTGTTTCAATTCTAACCGCATCGGCTTCGTTCCAAAGAGTTGATTCGGTGGTGGCAAACTCAGATGTGTCAACAAAATATTCCAACGAAATTTTTGTTCCATTTGAATTTACAACATGATAACCAAACAAATAAAACCCCGGAAAAATGTAAAGTGCCAAAGCAACAAGAGTTAGCACAGCAAAAATTGAAACTAGCACAATCATTATGTATTTCACAATGTTTCCAAAAAGCCCCATAAATTAACAACCACCTTTTTTCTTCTCTTATTTTAATATAAAAATAAAATCAAGTCAACAAAATAACAAAAATTTTGCTTGCTTGATTTAAATTTATTTTATTAAAACTGCTTTAATTCTTCTTATGCCCGCACTGCTACTTTCTTCTTTTTGAATTTTGAAAGTTCCAAGTTCGCCTGTGCGATTTGCGTGTGGACCACCACAAATTTCTTTGCTAAAACTTCCCATGGTGTAAACTTTTACTTTTGTGCCATATTTTGATTCAAAAATTCCAATTGCGCCACTTTGTTTGGCTTCTTCAAGTGTCATTTCTTCGCAGACTATTGGAACATCTGCCTTTATGGCTTCATTTACAAGGTCTTCAACTTGTTTGAGTTCTTCTGGTGTCATTTTGTGGTCACAAACAAAGTCAAAACGAAGACGCTCTGGGGTTATGTTACTTCCTCGTTGAGCAGCATCTTTTCCAACAACTTTTCGGAGTGCTGAATGCAGAAGATGTGTTGCAGAATGAAGTTTTGCACTTTCAAAAGAACTGTCGGCAAGTCCACCTTTGAAAGTTCCCGCCGAAGCCGACCTGCTTTTTTCTTGATGCTCGGCAAATTTTTCTTCAAAACCTTTTTCATCTACCAAATAACCACGCTCTGAAGCAAGTTCTTTGGTGATTTCCAAAGGAAAACCAAAGGTGTCAAAAAGTCTGAAGGCTGATTTTCCTGAAATAATGTTTTCGACAGTTTGTCCGTTTTGAAGGGCAAATTGTTTGTGTTTTTCAATTCCTTGAATCATTTTTTCAAACTCTTTTTTGCCTTCATCAAGGGTTTTTGAAAATCTTTCAACCTCTTTAAAAATTTCTTCTTTAACAAATTCACGATTTTTTTCAAGGTCTGGATAGTCCTTGCCGTGTTTGTCAACAAAAAGGTCAATTATGCCAGCAAAAAAGTTTGTGTCAAACTGAATGTTTTTTGCGTGATTTACGCTACGCCTGATGAATCTTCGCAAAATGTAACCTTGCCCAACATTTGATGGCACAACACCTTTTGCATCACCCAAAATGAACACAGCCGACCTTAGATGGTCAACAATGATGCGATAAGATTTTTTTGCTTTTTCACTGCTTTCATATTTAACCCCTGCTTTGGTTTGGATAAAATCAATGACTTGCTTAAAAATTCCCACATCATAAACACTTTTTGCACCATTTAAGATTGCCACCATACGCTCTAAGCCCATTCCAGTGTCAATGTTTGGATTGTCCAAAAGCACTGCTTTTTTGCCCGCTTCTTCAACACGATATTGCATAAAAACATCATTCCAAATTTCAACATATTTTCCGCAATCACAAGATGGATTGCAATTTTCAGAACATTTTGGTTTGCCTGTGTCCAAAAACATTTCACTGTCAGGTCCACATGGGCCAACACCACTTCCAAGTGCCCACCAATTTTCGTGTTTGTTTAGGAAAAACACATTTTCAATTCCTGCATTTTTCCAAGCCAAAAACGCTTGTTCATCACGAGGAGCGGTTTCATCGCCCTCAAAAACTGTTGTGGCAAGTTTTGTTTTGTCAAGTCCAAGACAATTTGGGCTTGTTAAAAATTCATAGGAAAGATTTATCATTTCTTCTTTTGGACAATCTCCCAAATACCAGTTTCCAAGCATTTCAAAACAAGTGAGGTGCCAATCATCACCAACTTCATCAATATCATTTGTGCGAATGCAACGCTGAAAATCGCAAAGTTTGTTGCCTGTTGGGTGTTTTTCGCCCAAAAGATAAGGCACAAGTGGGTGCATTCCTGCGGTGGTAAACAAAACTGTTGCATCATTTTCGGGAATGATTGATGCACTGTCAATTTGTTTGAACCCATGTGCCTTAAAAAAATTGAACCACTTTTCTTTCATTTCTGTGTCTGTAATCATAATTTGCTCCTAAATAATTTGTTTTTCTGTTATTTTGTAATTTTAACCTAGTTTGTTGTTAAAGTCAAGTGTATTAAAAAAATTATTTTTCTTAAGAATATAAACAAAAAATTAAAACAAACTAGGTTAAAGGAGTTTTGTATGCTAAAAAAAGATTTGAACAAAAACATTGAAACCATCAAAAAACTTTATCACAACTCACAAGATTTGATTGTTAGAAAGTTTGTGTCGTTTGGAAAAGTTAAGTCTGCCATTGTTTATGTTGATGGAAGTGTTGACAAACAATTTTTGATTTCAGGAGTTTTGACACCGCTTCAAACAAACCCGCCCCCAAAAACCACAAAAATTGCTGATTTTGCCATGAAAAAAGTTTTGGCTTTTTCGCAAGTTTCGGTTGAAAATGATTTGAGCATTGTTGCAAACAAAATAAGCAATGGTCAATGTTTTGTGCTTTTTGATGGCACTGATGCTGGCTGTTGTGTTGACAGTGCAAAATGGCCAATTAGGGCTGTTAGTGAACCCCCCACAAGTGCAGTTGTTAGTGGCCCACGAGAGGGTTTTGTTGAGGACATTGTTACAAATGTGTCGCTTTTAAGAAAACGGCTTAAAACACCAAATGTTATTTTTGAAAAATTTGAAATTGGAAGATTTTCAAAAACGCAAGTTAGAATTTGTTATATTCATGGAATTGTTGATGAAAAAATTGTGACAATGATAAAAGACAAACTAAACAAAATTGACATTGATGGGATTGTGGACTCAAATTACTTGTGTGCATTTTTGGAGGACCGAAAACACTCGGTTTTCAGACAAGTTGGAAGCGCCGAAAAGCCCGACATTGTTTCGGCAAAACTTTTGGAAGGGCGTGTTGCAATCATTTGTGATGGTTCGCCAATTGTGCTTACTTTGCCATTTTTGTTGGTGGAAGATTTTCAAAGTAGCAATGACTACTACACCACCTCGGTTAATGCAACTTTTTTAAGGTGGCTTAGAATGTTTGGGGTGGTTATTGCAATTTTACTTCCTGGGCTTTATGTTTCCATGATGCTGTATCACTACAAACTTATTCCCATAAAACTTTTGGTTAGCATTGCAAACAGCATTCAAGGAATTCCACTTTCTCCTTTTGTTGAAGTGCTTTTTATTATTTTTTTGTTTGAAATTCTTTATGAAGCAAGTTTGCGAATGCCACGCTATTTGGGGCTTGCTTTGAGCGTTGTTGGGGCTCTTATTTTGGGCGACACCGCCGTTAAAGCGGGGCTAATCAGCCCTCCTGCTGTTTTGATTGTGGCACTTACGGGCGTGATGAGTTACACCGTGCCAAGCCAAAATGCACAAATTTCTTTTTTAAGACTGGTGTTCACAATTTTGGGCGGAGTTTTGGGATTTTATGGAATTATTATTGGAGCACTTTTTTTGGTTGGCTATCTTGCCAGCATTGAAAACTACACCGCACCCTATCTTGCCCCAATTGCACCTTACATTAGGCAAGACAAAAAAGATGCGTTTTTCAAACAACCAGTAACTGCTCAATTAACACGGCCAAAAAGTTTTTCCAACAAAAATTCAAGGAGGCTTGGGAAATGAAAGAAATTACGGCAAACCAGTTTTATATTATTGCAATTTTTGTGACCATTTCAAACAAATTTTTAACTCTTCAACCTGTTGTTTTTGAAGAAGCTGGAAAAGATGCTTTTTGGAGTGTTTTGTTTGGCGTTTTGATTGATTTTTTGATTTTGAGCCTTGTTTTTTGTTTGATTAAAAAAAATGAAAATCAAACTTTTTTTGACCTTTTAAAATCTTTGTTTGGAAAAATTGTTTCAAAAATTTTGCTGTGTGTTTTTGCTGTTTTTTTGTTTTTGAAACTTGTGTTTTTGTCTGAAGAAACCTATTCATTTTTTATGCGATTTTTGTATGATGACTTGATGCTGGTGTTTTATATTGTTCCTTTGGTGTTTGTTACAAGTTATTTTGCCATAAAAGGCATTAAGACCATTGCAAGAACCATGGAAATTTTTGCCCTGATTATTTTGATTGGAATTGTGGTTTGCTCCATTACCGCAACAACTGATTTTTCTTTGGACTATCTTGCCCCTGTTTTTGAAGATGGAATTATGCCATCACTAAACGGACTTGTTCCTCAACTTTTTTATGGCGGAAATGGGCTTGTGCTTTTGTTTTTTATGGGGAAAATTAAGTTTGAAAAACATTTTTGCCTCAAATTTTTTAGTGCAACTGCTGTTATGAATGTTTTGGTGGTGCTTTTTAGTTTGGTGTTTTTTGTTGCCTATGAAAACAGTGCAAAATATGTTGAATTCAGCCTTGCTCATCTTCCTCAATTTAACGCTTTTGTGTCGGACATTGGCAGATTTAACTGGCTTTCGGTGGCGGTTAGCACCATTGCCATGCTTTTGACAAGTAGCACATTCTTTTTCTGCATTGCCCTTGTGTTTAGGTGGGTTTTTAACCTAAAACGCTCACTTGTGCCTGTTGGCATAACACACCTTGCCGTGCTTGTGGTGGCATATTTAAGTGAATTTAGCATTTTGGTTATGGAACAACAAGTTTTAAGTTGCTGGAAATATGTTGTTGGCGGAATTGGTGGATTGTTTGTTTTGATTGTTTTAATTTTTCTTTTAAGGAGGAAAACATGGACAAAAGCCTGAAATATCGTTTTGTTGCATGGGCTGTTGCAATTTTTTTGATATTGCTTTTGCCCGGCGGAATTAACACTTCAAGTCAAATTCAACGAACCTCAATTGCAACTGCACTTGGAATTGATGAAGGAAAAAATGGACTTGAGGTGTCGGTTCAAGTAATCGTTCCACAACCCAGCACAAGTTATTCACCAAAATATGTCATCACCTCTGCCGAAGGAAAAAATTTGCCCGAAGCAATCGAAAACATTGAGTTAAAACTTGGGCAACAACTTGGACTTACGCATTGTTTTGTTGTTGTTTTGGGCGACAAAATTTGTTATGATGATGTTACAAACACTTTGGATTTTTTGATGCGTAGCAACATTATGGGAAACAATTCTGCCCTTCTTCACACCGACGGCACAGCAAAAGAACTTTTGAAGCAAAGTTCAAAATTGAGCGAATCGGACATTAACAATTTGCAAAACATTGCAAAATACAATCAAGAACATTACAGCAGTTCCAACACCGACCTTATGTCATTTTTTAACAATTATGCTTCAACCTGCCCTTTTTCGGTGGTTGGAAGTTTGAATGTTGACAGCGATGAAACACAAAATCAAAGTCAAAAAAACAACCAGCAAAGCGAACAATCTCAAAACAATCAACCAGAAAGCAGTGACAACATTAAAGTTTTGAAAAATGAAGGCAAAGCAGTTGTTTTTAAGAAAGGCAAAAAAATTGCAACTCTTGAAAAAACAGACCTTACAAAATTGGGCTGGCTTGATGGAAAAACCAAAAAAGGATTTTTGATTATGGAGAACGTTAAAAACAATATTTTTGATAATGCCACCATAACTTTGCGTATTCAAAACAAAAGTGTTAATTTTGTGGCAAAACTTGAAAACAACAATCCAGTGCTTGAAGCAAACATTTCTTTTGATGCTTTTGTGGACTCAGTGGAAGACAAAGGTGAAACCATTTTTGGAGCACATCAAAATTGGGCAAACAAAGATTTTTTAAGCAAAATTGAAGAAAAAATTAAAACCGAAATTCGTGAAGCAATAGATTTGTCAAAAGAAAAAAAGTTTGATGTTGCAAACATTTTTAAAACTTTTAATTCACAGCAAAACAAAAAATGGAAGCAGTACTTAAAAACTCTTGAAAACCCCGAAGACTACATTTTAAATGTTGAAGTTGAAACCAACATTTCAATGAAGCAAATGCTTTGAAAAAACATCTGTTTTTTAACAAAAATAACAAGCGTTATATAACACTTGTTATTTTTTAATTTGTCTTTCTAAAACCTCACCAACAAACAAATAATGAACATCGGGAGCATTTTGATAACACCTGTTTTTTATGTCCTGAGAAACAGCAGAAAAATCAAGTTTTTGAACATAGATTTTTTTGCAAAAAAATGTTTCGGTTGCTTCATTAAAGGTGATGCCATTTTTGCAAAATTTTGGTGTGAGATTTGCGTTTTTTATTTTGTTTGTGTTTCTTCCAGAAGTTGTTCCCATTTGGCTTAACATTTGTCTTTGGTCTTCTTTGTAAAACGAAACAGTGAAGCCATCATTTTGCATTAAAAAGTTAAAAGTGTGTCTGTCTGGTCTTACAAAAACCATGATAACTGGCTTGAACCAAAGCGTTCCCATTGCTCCCCATGAAATTGTCATGGCATTAAAATTTTCTTTTGTTCCCGCTGTTAAAAGTGCCCAATCTTTGTCAAATTTTTTGAATGGGTTTGTTAAAAAATCTTCCATAAATTCTCCTTTTTTTGTAATATTTTTGTTTGATTTCAAATTAAAAAAAGGTTTTGTTAAACCTTTTTTGCTTGGTACCCCCAAGGGGATTCGAACCCCTATGTCCAACGTGAGAGGCTGGTGTACTAACCATTATACTATGAGGGCCTACATGGTGCTATTATATCACAAAAAATTTTAATTATCAAGTGTTTTTGTAAAATTTTTGGAAATTTGTTGTTTGTAATTTGTGCTTAATTAAGATGCTTGAATTGCTGTTAAAATCATAAAAATTTTTGCATTTTTTGTTTTTAAATTTATATTTTTTGTATTTTTTAAAAATTACTAAAAAAGAAAAAAATAAATGTGATTTTTTTAATTAACAAAAAAAAGGAACTTTGCATTAAAGTTGCATCGTTCCTTTTTTGTTTTGCTAGTTTCAAAAGTGCTAGCCCTTGCCCATATTTTTTAATAGAAAAACTTTTTAAAAGCAGATTGTAACATCAAGTCTAAAGTTTTGCAATCAGGCAATTGAAATGTAAAACCCACCACAAACACATCAAACAAACTGGTTTCTTTGATTGTTGGCGAATTATATAATGATTTTAAATTTTTGTGATTACTGTCAAGCACAAAAAAACTAATACTTGTTCCATTTTTTAGTCCTGTTACAAAAAAGTAACCATCTTCATCGGTGTTAACTCCACTGTAGATTGGTGTTGAATAGGTTCCATCTGCATTTAGAGTTGAAATCATAACTTTGGCATTTGAAACGGGCTTCAAATCAATCAAAAAAGTTCCAGAAATTGAAAAATTTTCGTGATTTTCTGGAAATGTGAATTTTAATTTTACATTTCCATCGTTGTCATAGCCATTGTTTGTAATGGAAATTTGAGTGTTTGTTCCATCATGATAAGTGATTGTAGTGTTTTTGTTGTCATCAAAACTACCGAATGTTTGTCCCTCTGTTATTGCTGCATAATTCAAAGATTTTGCATCGTTTGGGCGTAAAACATAAATTTGATATTTTGCATTTCCAAGCATTGAAGAATAGGAATTTCCAAGCATCAATGTGTGATAAGATTCAACAACTCGATAAATAATTAGTCCTGATTGTGGAAGACAATAATCTGATTTTGTTGGGCTGTCTGATTTCTTTTTGTATTCCACAAAAAACATTTCTTTGCCAGTTTCAGAATATGACAATGAATTGCCTTTGTGTTGTGAACATGCACTATACTTACAAGTTCCCGTAACTTTGATTGTTCTTTCTGCAAATTTTAATGCAATTGTTCCAGTTTGCGAACTTGTTGGTGCAAGGGTGTAATCTCCACTGCTTGAAACAACTTTAACTTTTGAATCATCTTTGTAGCCATAGGCGCTTTCACCAGTTAATCCAAGTTGCGATTTAAAATAAGCGCTTATGCTTTGTGGATTGTATCTGTCGTGTGAAGACATTAAATCCCACATCCCAACTTGATTTTCATCACCTTCATAAGAATATAAATCTCGAATTCCCAAAACATGAGAAAATTCATGAGCATATGTTGCCATAAAAGGACTTTCAAGTCTTGTTAAGCCATTTGTTAAAACTTGTGGTGATGATATGAACGCTTGATTGCGCCAAGAATGTGGCCAAAGTATTGTATTCCAGTTATTTGAGTCATAGGGATAATAAATAAACCTACAATGAAATTGTGAAACATCCCCTGCACTTGCAATATTTCCGTTTTCATCTTTAAATTCGGTTGCTTTAGTTAAGGCTTCGTTGTAAAGCGTTTCTTCTGTAGAGAAAAATCCATTGGCACTTTTGTTTTCCACACTGCTGTAATTGTATTTGCTGTCATATTCGGTATACCATGCTTTAAATCTTAATTTACCATAAGTTTGTTCTTTAAAATATTCCCGCACACTGTAAATGTCATTTGTTGAATCATCATCGTTAAGTGATTTCATGATTTTGTTGATGCTGGTTTGGTTCCATGTTGTTGGACCATTGTAAAGATTTACAAATGCAACAATTACAACATAATCAATTCCCTCATTTCCAAGTTTGCTTACATCAATATTTTCAAACGTCATTGAACCACTTGTTGCTTTTGAATATATGATTTTGCTGTCAAAATCGGAACTGCTGTCTGACTCTAGGGCTTCAAACCCGACATGTGTTTTAGATGAATATAATTCTTCATTTAATTGTGTTTGGCCATTTTGTTTTGCTCCCGCAAAAAACAAACTGTAACATATAACTCCAACAAAAAACACAAAGAAAAATGCCGTGATAGAAATTTTTAATGTTTTTTTAGCTGTTTGTTTCATAAGTTTCCTTTTATTTGCATTAAATTTTAC
>CAVEAP010000013.1:0-3741 GCA_963613725.1 Mediterraneibacter torques | reverse complement strand
GTAACATTCTCTCCCCAAAAAGTCAACAAAAAAGCCCTTACTTTTTAAAATAAAAACCATGATAAGCACTAACAAAACAACTGTTTTGACGCTTTTTTAACACATAAAAAGACTTGTAAATTTTATGCTCAAAAACATGCATGATTGAACTTTAAGAAACATTAAAACAACAAATTTGCAGTTTTTTTAAATTTTTTTCAAAAACAAAAAAAAGAGCACAATGCTCTTTTAAGTTCCACCCACAAAAATTTGGGTTTGAGTTTTGAGCTTTTGGAATTTGGTCAAAATAATAACTTTTTTGCTTTGAAAACTCTTTGTAGTCAACTTTTTTTAAAATCATAACATGCATCACCTTTTAATCTTGAAGCTCCAAAACAACTGGCAAATGGTCGCTGAATGGCAAATCTAAAATTTCACAACTTTTTAACTTGCTTTTTAAAGAATTGCTTGCCAAAACATAATCAATTCGATACATCCAACCAGTGAAATCATCATCGTTTTTTGTGCGATAACTTCGCCAAGAATATTCCACTTTTTGTGGATTTAAAAATCTGAACACATCAACAAAACCCTTTTCAAGCAGTGAAGAAAAAGCTTGTCTTTCTTCGGGCAAAAACACCGATTTGTTTTTGCACTCTTTTGGATTTGTAAGGTCAATTTCATTGTGAGCAATGTTAAAATCTCCAACGCACAAAACATCATGGTTTGCAGACAAAAATTTAAGATAATTTTCCAATGCTTTTAAGTAATCCATTTTAAATTCAAGCCTTGAATTTCCGTTTGGAACATAGGCATTTACAATTGCCAAATTTCCAAAAAATGTGGTGGTGGTTCTGCCCTCTTTGTCTTGCCAAAACACATTCATGTTTTTCAAAACCTTGTCGGGTTTTTGCTTGCTCATTGTAAGCGTTCCAGCATAGCCCAAAACATTGCCACAATTAAAAACTGTGTTGTAATTTCTTAAAATATTTGGTTGGTCAAAAAAACTTAGTTGGTCATCTCCAAAAATTTCTTTTTTTGCAACATCTTCATTTGCCCTAACCTCTTGCAAGCAATAGATGTCTGCATCAAAATTTTTTAGCCAATCCAAAATTCCATTTTTTTTGCTGGCACGAATGCCATTTATGTTGTAGGTTGCTATTTTCATGGTTTTATTATAACATAAATAAAAAATAATGTCAAAAGATTGAGCAGAATTGCCCAATCACAATACTCCCCCAAATTTAAACAAAAAACAGAGCAGATTTGCTCCGTTTGATGTTGGTGGGTGTGATTAAAAACCTTTTTTTGTGTTTTTTCAATTTTTTTTAATGATAATTTTTTCAAATTTGCTTAAAATAAGTTTTTACTTTTTGTTTCTGCCCTTATTCATTTGTTATTATCTTTTGCTGTTTTACAAGAAGCAATTAAAATTCTACGAATAGTCCCCGCCTGTTGTTTTAATTCTTTGTAAATGATTTCACTAATTTTATTTGTTTCAAAAAGCAATTCCAACCAATATTCTGTTTCACTGCATTCTTTTAATGAGATTTCAAGTTTTGCAACAAAATCACTTTTTCCATGTGCATATTGTGCTTCATGAATATTTGCACCTATTGATGTCCCGCTACGAACTAATTGATTAACTATGTTTGCAGAACCCTTGATGCTATCACATAAATTTATCATATCTATGGCAAATTTTTTTGACTTTTCTATTAATATGTTTTTTTTCATGATTTACCCTTGCCCCTTACAATGATATTGTTCGTTAATCTCACAATGATTTTACTCATGTTTATTCGTAATGATATTATTCACTTCGTTCATAATGATATAAAATTGAACCTTTGTTTTTGCGATAGAAAAAATATCATTTGCTTCAGCAAATATCATTGCATAGCAATATCACAGAACCTCAATGGTTCAATTTCATTGTAAACAAAAAAGAAAAGTTTGCTCCTTTTCTTTTTTGTTTACTTGGTGGGAGGTCAGGGATTCGAACCCCGGAAGTCTTCCGACAACAGATTTACAGTCTGCTCCATTTGGCCACTCTGGAAACCTCCCATAATGGAGCTGGCGAGAGGAATCGAACCTCCAACCTGCTGATTACAAGTCAGCTGCTCTACCGTTGAGCCACGCCAGCATAAAAAAGGGGGTAATGGTGCTCCAGGGCGGACTCGAACCGCCGACACATGGATTTTCAGTCCAATGCTCTACCAGCTGAGCTACCGGAGCTTAAGTAATGGTGGGACTTCAAGGACTCGAACCTTGGACCGTCCGGTTATGAGCCGGATGCTCTAACCAACTGAGCTAAAGTCCCTTGGTACCCAACTTCCCTTTTTTGATTAACCAAGCAAAAGGGTGCTTGGAATGGCGACTCAGAAGGGGCTCGAACCCTCGACCTTCGCCGTGACAGGGCGACGCTCTAACCAGACTGAGCTACTGAGCCATAAATAAAAAAGTCAAACATATATAGCAAGCATTTTTGTCAGAAACACCCCTAAAAAACTATATATAATGGTCGGGGTGGAGGGACTCGAACCCCCGACCCCATGATCCCAAATCATGTGCGCTAATCCAACTGCGCTACACCCCGAAGTCATTTGACATAGTATATAATACATTATTTTTTGAAAAAAGTCAACAATTTTTTATAAATTTTTTTGAAATTCCAAAATTTTTTTTTATTTTGATTTTTTGGTTATATTTTGTTGCAAAATGTTGCTATATCATATATAATAAATAATATGATAGAAGTTGTAGAAGTGAAAACAAAAAGGGAAAAAAGAGAGTTTGTGGACTTCCCTGTTAAATTATACAAAAATTGTCCATATTATGTTCCAAACCTAAGAGGAGATGAACTTGGGCTGTTTGACCCAAAGAAAAATGTTTCATATGATGATTGTGATATAGTTTTTTATCTTGCCTTTAAAGACGGCAAAGTTGCTGGAAGAATTTGCGGAGTTATTCAAAAAATTTATAACAAAAAACAAAATGAAAAGCGAGTTAGGTTCACAAGGTTTGATGTTGTTAATGATTTTGAAGTGGCAAAAGCACTTTTGGAAAAAGTTGAAAATTGGGCAAAAGAAAAAGGCATGGAAATTGTTCATGGACCTTTGGGCTTTAATGACCTTGACCGAGAGGGGCTTTTGGTGGAAGGGTTTGATGAACTTTCAACTTTTGAGGCAGATTATTCTTTTCCTTATTATGCTGAATTTTTGGAAAAACTTGGCTATGCAAAAGAAGTTGATTGGCTGGAATTTAGAATCAAGCCAATGAAACATGTTAATGACCGAATTTCAAAACTTGCTGATGTTGTTAAAAAACGCTATCACATTTCGGTTGCCACCGCCAAAAACAAAAAAGAATATATCAAAAAATACATGGAAGGAATTTTTGACTGCATTGATGATGCTTATGGCGACCTTTATGGCGTTATTCCTTACACCAAGCCACTTCAAGAACAAATTGTAAAGCAATTTAAACTTATGATTTCGCTTGATTGCATGGTTACGCTTTTAAGCGAAGAGGGGCAAGTTGTTGGTTTTGGATTTGGGCTTCCCTCACTTGCAAAAGCAGTGCAAAAATCAAAAGGAAGATTAACCCCTCTTGGCTTAATGCGAATTTTGTATGCCACAAAACACATTAAAGTTTTTGATTTTGGACTTATTGCAGTTAGAAAAACCTATCAAGGAAAAGGGCTTACTGGAATTATTTTTCAAGAAATGATAAATCAGATGAGCAAATATGACCTTGAAT
>CAVEAP010000012.1:6857-13328 GCA_963613725.1 Mediterraneibacter torques | reverse complement strand
GTTGATGTGAATGACCAACCTTTGTTTGATGCCTTGTTTTGTGTTAAATTTGGCGATGATGTTAACTTTGATGAAGATGAAAACGAAAAAACAGCAAAGCCACAAAAAACAACACTAAAAACACTAAAACTAAACAAACCTGTTTTAAAAACAAAAAAAGATGTTAAAAAAATTTCAAAATCAAAAAAATTAAAAAAAATTAAAGAGGTAAAATAAAATGGAAACAAAACAAACAACAAAAAAAGAAGTTAAAGCAAAAACTTCAAAAATCACAAAAATTGGAATTAACGGATTTGGCAGAATTGGAAGACTTATCACCCGAATTGCATCAAAAGACCCAAGTGTTGAACTTGTTGCAATCAACGATCCTTTTATGGACGCTGAATATGGCGCATATATGCTTAAATATGACACCACACACGGAATTTTTGATGGAAAAGTTAGCGCAAAAGGTTCAAACCTTAACATTGAAGGGCAAAAAGTTGCATTTTTGACCGAAAAAGAACCAGCAAAAATTGGTTGGGACAAATTTGATGTTGATGTTGTTGTTGAGGCAAGTGGAAAATTCACAAAATTTGACTTGGCAAACGAGCACATTAAAGGCGGAGCAAAAAAGGTTGTTGTTACCGCACCCGGAAAAGAAATGCCGGTGTTTGTTATTGGAGTTAACGAAAAAGAACTTAAATCAAGCATGAAAATTGTTTCAAACGCAAGTTGCACAACAAACTGTTTGGCACCAATCGTAAAAGTTTTGGACGACAACTTTGGCGTTGTTGAGGGGCTTATGTCCACCATTCACGCAATCACCGCAACACAACTTACTGTTGACGGTCCAAGCAAAAAAGATTGGCGTGGCGGAAGGTCAGCAAGCCAAAACATCATTCCTTCAAGCACAGGAGCAGCAAAAATGATTGGCGAAGTTATTCCTCATCTTAAAGGAAAACTTACTGGAATGTCTTTCAGAGTTCCAACAACAAATGTGTCGGTTGTTGACCTTACGGTAAAACTTAAAAAAGCCACCACCTATGAAGAAATTTGCAAAGCAATGGAAAAAGCAAGCAAAACCAGTCTTAAAGGAATTTTGGGTTACACCGATGAACCTGTTGTTTCAAGCGACCTTAATGGAGATTCTCGTTCAAGCATTTTTGATGCAAAAGCAGGAATCATGCTTAACAGCAAATTTGTTAAGGTTGTTGCTTGGTATGACAACGAATGGGGGTATTCAAACAGAGTTGTTGAACTTTGCAAACTAATGAACAAATAAGGAAAAGATTATGCGTTGTCCAAATTGTGGAGCAAAAATAAAAAAAGGAAATGACCGATGTCTTAAATGTGGAACAATGGTTGAAGACATTAAAAAAGCCTCGCATCAAATGGCAATTAAGGCAAGAAAAGAATATGAACCCAACAAAGTTGTTTTGTCAACAATTTTTCCTAGTGATTTGTCTTACAAAAAAACTTTGATTTTGTGCCTTCTTTTTGGCTGGATGGGACTTCACTGCTACTATGTCAAACGAAATTTCAAAGCAATTTTGCTGACTTGTTTTACTGTGGTGTTTTTGATTTTCATTATTCCCTTTGGAATTTTTATGCAAACTGGTGAGGTTGGATTTTTAACAAATCTTATGACAAAAATGCTTTTTACAAAGTTTTATGTAATCCCTTGCGTTTTGGGTGCAATTTGTGTGCTTGTGTGGGCTTCGGACTTTGTTGCGCTTTGTTTTAAGAACTTTGCGGTTCCTGTGGTTATGCCCGAAAAGCCTGAAAAACAAGAGCCAAAACAAGAGCCAAAACTTTTCACAAAAAACAAGAAAAAACATTGATGGAGAAAAAATTATGAAAAAAACTGTTGTTGTTGGCATGAGCGGTGGCGTGGACAGTTCGGTTTCGGCACTGCTTTTGAAAGAGCAAGGCTTTAATGTGATTGGACTTTTCATGAAAAACTGGGAAGAAAAAGACCAAAACGGCACTTGCACAAGTCAGCAAGACTATGATGATGTGGCAAGCGTGTGTGATATTATTGGAATTCCCTATTACTCTGTTAATTTTTCAAAAGAATATTATGAACGAGTTTTTTCATATTTTTTGAAAAGTTACGAGGAAGGCAGAACACCAAACCCTGATGTTTTGTGCAATCGTGAAATAAAATTTGATTTGTTCCTTAAAAAAGCATTAAGTTTGGGGGCAGATTTTATTGCAACTGGGCATTATGCCAAAGTGGTTAATGAAAATGGACTTTTTTATTTGAAAAAGTCGGCAGACAAAAACAAAGACCAAACTTATTTTTTAAATCAACTAAATCAACAACAACTGTCAGTGTCAATGTTTCCCTTGGGGGACATTCAAAAACCCGAGGTTCGCAAAATTGCCGAGCAAAACAACTTGATAACAGCACACAAAAAAGACAGCACTGGAATTTGTTTTATTGGCGAGCGAAATTTTAAGAATTTCTTGTCTTCTTATCTTCCTTTTCAAAATGGTGAAATACGCACGCTAGATGAAAAGGTGGTTGGAAAACATAATGGCTTGATGTTCTACACCTTGGGGCAACGCCGAGGGCTTGGCATTGGCGGGCAAAAAGATGGCAATGGTGAAAGATTTTTTGTTGTTAAAAAAGACCTTAAAAACAACATTTTGTATGTAACACAAGGTGAAGAAAACAAACTTTTGTCAAAAAGCCTTAACGCAAACACTTTTAATTGGATTCCAGAGCCAAAAACTGAGCCTTTCAGGTGTTTTGCAAAATTTAGATATCGTCAACCCGACCAAGAAGTGCTTGTTACCCCAACAGGAAAAGACACAGTTCATGTTGACTTTTTGCAAGGACAACGAGCAGTTACCGAGGGGCAATTTGTGGTGCTTTATGATGAAAATGAAAATTGCCTTGGCGGTGGTGAAATTATTGAAGTTTTTAAGTAAAAATTAAAAAAAGTTGTTCACATTGTGGATTTGTGGATAACTTTTTTTGTAAAAAAAGAATTAGAACAAATCTAATTCTTTTTGTTTTTCTTAATTTTAATTAAGAGTTAATAATTTTTTTGATTTCCAAAAGTTGTTCAAGGCTCAAAAGCTCAACTTTGTGTTTTGCGTCAGCATAAGCAAGTTTTAAAAGTTCTGGATAATCTCCATTTTCTGCCTTGTCTGCCATGATTGTGGCAAGTTTAACAAGTTCTTCTTTTGTTTTAAAGTCAATTGCAACAACAATTTTCTCCAAAATGTCATAACTGGTTTCAATAACCTTTGGGTCGTTTTTTGATAATGCGCTCATAATTTTTTCTCCTCAATTTTAATTTTTAATTAGAAACTCAAAGTTTTTTGTGTTTGTGTTGGGGTTACAACCTTTGGTGCAAGAATTTTTTCAATAATTCGTTTTGCAAGGCTGTCTTTACGTTCTTCTTCTTCAAAATACTTTTGAGTAACTTGATTTCCTGTCATTGTTTTGCTGGTTTTGTCATTTGATGCTTCAATCAAAATCTTTTCAACTTCAGCATCAACAATGCCATCAATTTCAGCAATCACTGAATCTTTTTTGCTTGCTTTGCTAATGTCCCCTGCAGAAACTTTTTTGCCAACTGGGAACAAGTTCTTACGAGTTGCAAAAAGCTCTTTTGCCTCTTTTTTAAAGCCTGATGTTTTCACTTTGTTAATGATGTCGCAAACTTCTTCATAAACAGCACCCTTAACACTGGTTGAAGTTTTTCCAAGCATAACAACATCTTTTTTGTAAGCACTGGTTTCTTCCTCTTCGCCCTTAAAGATTTTTAGGTTCAAAGCCCAATCTCTAACTCTTTTTGAAATTCCTTTAACAATTTCCTCTGATTCAGCAGATTTGGTGCTAACTTCAAACATACTTCTCAATTGTTTTTTAACTTCCTCTTCAGATTCGTTAAGTTCTCCTTTGGTGCTGGCTTTCTTTTCAGTTGTTTCGCCAAACATTCCTTTTAGTTGTCTTCTAACTTCTTCCTCAGATTCGTTGAGTTCTCCACTTGCATTGTTAACAATTTTGCTTTCTGCTTCTTTTTTGCTCAAAAATTCTTTTGAAAAACTTTCAAAGTCCACGCCAGATTTTTGATAAGCATCTACCCATTCCAAAAACATTTGAACTGATTGTGCTTTTTGGTCTTCGGTCAAGGTTGCTGTTGTTTTTGCTTTTCTTGCCTTGCTTGCGTTTTTACCTTTTGCATATTCTTCAAAAGAAATTCCAGCACCTTTGTTAACAACATCAGACCAACCAAAGAAAGTGTTTAGGTTTGTTGCAAGTTCCTCTTCGGCTCTGCCTTCAGCAATTTCTTTTTCCAAAACATTTTGAAGATAAATGAAACTTTCACTAACTTTTTGGTCTTTTTCTGCTTCGGTCATGTGAGTTTTTGCCAAACCTGTTGGCTCATAAAGTTTTCTGTTTTTAAGTTGTGAGTAGTCTTGTTTTGCAAAAACTGCCGCAAGAAAAGTGTTGTTGTTTTCTTTTGAAAATGGTTTTTTGCCTGTAACTGCCTCATATTCATCCAAAGTCATGTGAAGTGCGGCAGCGCAACGGTTTGTTGCAGCGATTGTGTAGCCACTTGCAAGAGGAACAAGGTTTTTGTTGTTTGCAAGGTCAGGTCTGCCAGCAAGCACTTGTGATGCTTTAAGATAAGCAAGTCCTTCAATTTTTGCAGCATCACCAGCATCCATCATAACAATTTTTGCAAGTTCACCAGTTGTCATGGCTGTTGTAAATTTAAGCAAAGTGTCTTTTATGGAAGCAAACTCTGCTTTACTTGGCAATCCAAAGCCATTTCCTTTTGCGATAAGGCGTTCAGTGTTTTTGAAAAATGGTTTTGTTGAAAGTTCTGCAACTTGGCTAAGCAAAGCATAAACTTGCTCTTCACGAGAAGCATTTTGATTGTAGTAGATTGTGTAAGAGTTGTGAAGTGTGCTTGAACGTTTGTTGAATTTAACACGATAGTAGTTCACAACACGTCTTCCTGCTGACCTTAACACATTTTGCTTAACAGTAACCAATTTTCCATTTTCAAGTGGAGCAGATTTAACTTTTGCACCTGTTACAGTTTGAAGATTTTTGATAAAGTTATCAAAAGCAACTGAATCATTTGCAACACCAAGGTTAAGACTGTGAATGTCCACACAAGAAGCTTGCATGCTTGCAAGTCCGTTTTGTTTAACATAGTCTTCATAAGAAATGCCTGATTTTTCGTGTTCTTCTTGCCATTCAACAAAAGTTTTTCTAAGTTTTGCTTCTTCCAAATCATTTGCAAGGTTTTCGTTGCCTTCCAAAAGTGTTTCATCGGCATAAACAGGAGCTTTGTAATTTTCAACAGCATTTTGAGCTATTGCAGACAAATCATAGTAGCCTTCTGTTTCTTTGTTTCCAGCATAAATTGGAGTTGCCATTTTGCTAACTTCAAATCCAGCAGCCTCAAGTTCTCTTTTTGTTGCAAGATTTTGCATGAGTTCTGGGTTCTTTGTAAGTCTGTCAGCCACCAAAAGGTCATAAAATTCCTTTACGCTAACAGAGTTTTCGGCTTTTGCTCGGTTAATCCATTTTCTTTCGGTTGCAAGAACATTGCTTTCATAAATACCCGAGTTAATCAAACGTCTTTCGTTGTGTGTTGCCCATTGTTTGTCCCATTCTTTTCCCATGATTGACATTGGAGTAAATCCATTGTCAACAACTGAAAATGCTGATTTAAGCCTGTTGTCAACAAGTGGCGCTCCTGCTTTTTTGCCACGAATGGTTTTGCCTTCTAGCGCTTTTGTAACTTGGTTTAAATCACCTGCGTTTTTAACTGCTTCAAAATCTTCCCCATAATAACTTGGAAGAATTGCATTTGTTGTGCTGTTTCTGTAGGAAGTGTCCCCAACAGATTGACTGGTTTTGCGTCTAACCCCTGAGTGCTTTCCATCATCAAGCCACATTTGGTCTTTTTTCCTGATTTCCATACTTTTTACCCTCTTTTCTCGTTTTGATAGCCCTATTATATCACAAAAAATAAAAAAAATCAATACCCTTTTCAAACTTTTTTTTACTTCAAAAAACATGTTTTGCAAAAATGTTGCTTTTTCTTCTTTATTTATGCAAAAACAGCGGCTTTGTTTTAAGTATATTTTAAAAATTTTAAAAAAAACACAAAAAGCATGGTTTTTGCCATGCTTTTGTTATCTGCTTGAAAGTCCTGCAAGTTTTTTTATCATGTCGTTTGCTTCAATGGTAAAACGAGTTCGTGAATAGGCACTTGAAATAAAGAAACATTGTCCACGACCTGCCGAAACAATGGCATCTTGCTCATCTTTGTTGATTTCACCTGCGTTACGATAAAGGTCAACAAGGTCGGTCATGTCGTTTGGCGCAAGCGAGAAAATCATGGAATATTGGCTGGCGTTAATAACAGCACTTGCTTGACGCTTGGTTTCTTCCGAACCTCCAATAAAGTCCTTGATGTTTTGGGTGATGATGATTTGCATTCCTTCATA
>CAVEAP010000012.1:0-6847 GCA_963613725.1 Mediterraneibacter torques | reverse complement strand
CATAAAGTCAAGGGCAATTGGGAATTTTGGGTTAATGAACAAGTGCGCCTCGTCCACAACAAACACAACTTTTCGGAGTGTTTCATATTTAAGGTTAAAATCACGGTTTTTAAGAATTTCGTTGTCCAAATACTTGAACACAAGCATCATTTGTCCATTTGCAATGGTTTGGTTTCGGTTTACCAAAAGTGAACGGAAACTGAAACAAACAAAGTTTTCTTTGGTTTCAATTGAGGTTGGACCATTCCAAAGGTTGCTGTTTCGCCCACCACTTGCAAATTTTTGAACATAGTTTTGAATGATTTGAAGGTTGCGGTGATGATATTCATCCTGAGAAGATTCAAGTTTTTCTTGCACAAGGGCATAAAGGTCATCAAAAATAGGGAAATCGGCTGGCGTAAGTTTGCTTAAATCAGTTTTTGGGCCAATCCCTTTGCGAGTATAGACATCAGTAACCATCATGTTAAGCATTTCAAAGGCATCTGGGCTCATTCCATCAAAGATAATTCTAAAAAACTCTTCCAAAAATTGAAGATATTGCAAAAATGAGTCCCCACTTCCGCCCTCATCAGCATCAAGCGAAGTCATAACATGAAATGGGTTCAAAATTCCCTGAGCCGAAGAACCAACGTCAATTGACTTTCCAAAAAGGTTTTTTGCCAAAACGGTATATTCATCTTCGGGGTCAACAATAAAGATTCGGGCGTTGTCGGCGGCAAGGTTTGAAAGCAAAACTTTGGTTGCATAAGATTTTCCTGAACCTGATTTTCCAATGATAATCATGTTGCTGTTAACACGCTCGTTGTTACGCTGAAAAAAGTCCACAAAAACGGGATAACTGTTCCAGCCAAGGAAAAACCCACCCGGGTCTTGCAAGGTGTTTGCCACAAACGGAAATCCTGCAGCAATTGAACTTGTTTGAATTCCTCGTTCATATTGAGTGTTGCGGTCAATACGAGAAATGTTTGAACTAATAAAGCCCTCAACTTGTCTTCCAAAAAGTTCGCTATACTTAAAGCCATATTGTTTTAACATTCCACGAACTTCTTTTTTAACTCCCTCGGCTGCCATAATGTGAAAGTTTACATTAAACAAATATTCATTTCCAATTTTAATGTCTGAAATAAGGTCCCTTAAAGTTTGAAGTTGAGTTTGAATTTCCACCTTTTTTGAAGACTTGAAAATTCCGCTAAGTCGTCCTTCAAGTTCCGAAACGGCACGGTCAAGTTGTCTTTCGGCTTTGTCGTTGGTGATTGGTCTTAGGTTCATCACAACTTTGCTGTTTGAAAGGCTAAAAAATGGATATGCCCACGCATTTGCAACATTAAGCGGATAGTCAATAACAGTAAAGTTACGATATTCCACCCCATCAATAATAGTTCTGCCCGCCTTAAAGTCAATGCGGTTTGGCATTGTCCATTTTGGATATTCTTTCATTGGAATAAGCGAAAGTTCTTCCTGGTTGAACTCTTGTCCATAGTTTGACCGCAAAAACACAGCAAGTTCGGTGTCACGAAGTCTGAATGAATAAAGTGGCACCATTCCTCGCATAAGAGTGTTTATCATGCTTTCGGCTGTGATAGACAAACTTTCTCGGTCGTTGTCATAAATAACAATAAAAAAGTGGTCTTTGTAAATTTTGTTTACATTCTGAAAATCTCTAAGTTTTGCAAGGCGGGCTTCAAAAATAAAAGACCTTGCTTCGGCTTCTTGCTTTGTCATTTCGCCGTCAGACACACGCTCCAAAACTTCGTCATATTTTCGGTCTTCGGCATAGATATATTCATCCATTGCCATTGGCATGGCTGTTTTGGTGATTGTAACACTTTGGGTTGAAGTAACAAGTTTAAGGGCATTTGCAACTGTTCTTATGGCTGATTCTTGCTTTTCCTCGTTCAAAAGCCAAAATTCAATTGGTCTGACTTCAATAACGGCGGCATAATAGTTTTCATAGTCAATAAAGCCGTCCCGAATGTTCACATAAGGAATCAGCGTTGAAACAGGCACTGTTTTTCGTTTGTTTTCTTTGGAATAATGTTTGCGATAAGCAAAAAACTTGATTAAAAGCAACAGTGTGGTGTAAAGTGCTTGCCCATCAGCCACACGAATGTAAAGGCACACAATAAAAGCCACCCAAACTGCTCCTGCATAAATTTTGTTAAGAGTGCTTGTGATTCCTGTGCTAAGCAAAATAAGTGCTAGCACGCCAACCCCAATAACACCCAAAATGATGTCACCCAAAGTGATACCACGAACAAACTCCATTTTAACTTTTGTTCTTCTTGGAATATATCTCATATCAAATTCCCCTGTTCCCTATTTTGTTAGTTTGTTTAATTATACCGCAAATATGAAAAAAATCAAAACAATTTTGGGCATTTTTTTTAATTTTTTTTTGTTTTTACCTGTTTTTGAGGTTGTTAAAGCAAAAACACCTTGTTTTTTGGCGTTTTTAAAAAGAATTTCACAAAAATCAGCTTGATGTTTCAACAAAAAAAAACACACAAAATTGTGTGCTTTTTTTGTTATTTGCCTCGGCCTTTATCTCCAGCAATTCCTTTCAATGTATCAAGAAGTTGCCCTGAAATACTTGCAATGCTACTAATACTATCCATAATGTCTTGTTCTGTTTTAACATTAACTTCACCATCAATTTTTCTAATATCAAGTTGTTGACCTGGGTCGAAACTAGATTTTGTTTTTAGTTGAGCATTTGCAATTGCTTGAGCAATCAAATCGGCAAGGGCTTTGAAGTTGTCAAGGTCTTCGGCACTTTGTTTGTTTTTATTTTTGTCTGCATCTATAACTGCTTTTTCGGCTTCTGTATAATCGCTTTCAGCTTTAGCAACATCTTTTTCTGCTTTTTGAAGTTTTTTGTTTCGTTGTTTCTCATATTTTTGATAGTTTTCAAGTTCTTCTTTTGTAAGAGTTTCAGTTGTTACGTTACCATCTTTGTCTTTGAATCGTTGCTTATAAGTTCCATCAGGATTTTCATCTGCTGTGCCCACCATTTCACGCATACTCTGAACTTCTTCAAGCCTTGCTTGTGCAACTTCAAGTTTTTCACGCTTGTCATCTCGCTGAGCAATGAGTTCTGCTTGCTTTTGCTCCTGCAAAACAGCATTTGCCAAATTGTTAATTCCACCACCATTTCCTGAACCGCTATTTCCAGTGCTACCACTGCTTGTGTTAGCGTTACCCGCAGAGGCAGGTGTTTGAGGCATAACACCACTTAAAGCATTGGCTGTTGCATTGGCTTGGGCTTGCATTGCTTTGTCAGCTTCTTTTTGTTGTTTTGCCTCATCTTTTGCTTCTTTTGCTTTTTTCTCGGCGCCTATTTTTTCTCTGCGAGATTTAGCAAGGCCCCAATTGCCATTTTCATCTTTTGCAAAACCAACAGAAAGATCTCCCAAAAAGCTTTTACCATCTTCGGCGGCTTTGTCCCTGCCTTTTTTGGTCATGTAGCCATCAAGCCCTGCATATTGTGCCAAGAGTGAATAGTTTGTGCCAAGCCTTGTTTTTTCAAATGCTTCTGCGGTTCCCCTAAGCCCATTTTCAGCATAGCCATCACGCAAAGAACGAAGTCCACCTTGAAAAGTTCCATCTTCGGCAACTTTTCTGGCTTTTTCGGCATCTTCTTTTTTCTTGCTTGCTTGTTCTTGTCTTGCCTGTGCTTGCTCATAGTTTTGTTTTGCTGTGGCATCGTTTGGATTTGCATCATATGCTTCCTTTGCTTGCTTCAATGCTTCATCGGCTTGACTTGCCTCGTTTGAAGCATTCTCTTCATCAGCCCGTGCATTTTTGATTTTCCCACTTCTTGTTACAGATTTTCCAGCACCACCAATGATGTTAGCACCCATTTTTCCAGCAACAATGGTTCCGCTGGTCATTTTTTTGCCCATTTGCATAACATTGTCGCTCATGCCTTTTCCTTTTGCGGCGGCATCATCGGCACCAATAAGAGAGGAAATAAGACCAGAAAATTCTTTTACGGCAATAAGACCAACAATCATAAACACACCTTGCATAATGGCGTTAAACATGCTTCCAATGGCATCGTTCGGGTCAAAGACATTCACGTCTTGAAGCCGACTTAAAATGATGAACATCAGATTAAGCCCAATAATCGGGCCATATGCCATGCCCACTCGTTTGGTGAACTGGGCACACCAACCTTTGTATTTTGCCCCATCATCAAGAGGCATAAAGGCAATGAATGCTGGAGAAATTACAAACAAAAGTGCCAGTTCATAAAGCCGTTGAATGAGCGCCAAACACGACTGCAACAAAAGCATTGCAGCGGTGAACCCACCAACATAGCCAATCAAAAAGTTGTAATGCCCAAAAAGGTCATAGAAATAATAAACAACTCCCATGTGATAGTGCGTGAATGTTTCACTGTTTGGGTAATTGAATTTTTGCATTAACCACATATAGTTCAGCCCATCTGTGTTAAGAGAGCCTTTTATGGTTGGAGATTGTTTTAAAAATGCTTGGTCAATTTTTGTTGCAAGGGTGTTTTTGTCATCACTTGCACTTGCATTAAATGCTTTTAAAAGTTCGCTGTCATGCGTGATTTTGTCAATCAATGTTGAATCGCCATTTCGCACACGGTTGGCATCATGCGCCGCCGCAAAAAACACCGTGGCACTCAACGAAGATGACTGCAAATTTGTTGCTTTGTCAAAACTTCGCAAAAACACATTGGAAATCCAAACACCCAAAAGGCACGCAACCGGAACAACGGCAAAATAGGCAATTGCCTTGATTGACCTTGAAATGATTGGTCCCTTTGCGTTTTTGTCGGAAAACTCACTGCGAATCACCGCAACAATGGTTGTAACAAAAAGAAGCATGATTGCCACCACCAAAACTGCCCAAAAAATGTTCACAATGGTTTGATCCATCAAAAGCGACATCACCATGTCACCTTCCATCTCTTCGCCTTGATAGTAGTAGTGCGAAAGTCCCGCCATAGAACGGAAAACTTCTTGAACGCAGTCGATGAGATAGAAGAACCCTAGTTGCAAGCCATAAAGAACCATTACAATTGGCGTTACAAAAAGTTGTTGCAACTTGGAAATCAAGTTGTCAAGCCATGCCCAGCCCAATTGTGAAACACTTACAAAATCCACTATCTCACCTCCTTTCCCTTTTCTTATATTGTATCAAATTTTAACTTTTATGTCCAACAAAAAAACATAAAAATCACAAAAAAAATTCATTTTTTTCAAAAAAACATCATTTTTTGGCAAAATTTTGGCACTATTCAAAGTTTTTTCTTAACTTTCGGTCAAAATCAAGACTGTTTGAAGTTGTCATAATGTCAACATCCAAATCATCACTGTTAAGATTGTCGGCGTCAAAATCTTTGTCATACATTTCGCCAAATTCAAGCACAAACTTAAAGTTATATTCTTTTTCTGGCTCGGCATCAACAATTTCAAACAAAAATTCAACATAGTTGTCTTGCCCGTTGTAGCACAACAAAGTTTTTTCTTCATCTTGATAGTTTAGGGTTTTGAAATCATAAATTTCGGCAAGTTCCAAATTGTCCTTGCTGTTGGTGTGGTAGCCTCTGCCCAAAAAGTCCAAATCTTTGTCATAGGCTTTCAAGCCGTTGTCTTTAAGCACCTGAAATTGCTCGGTTGAAAGCACACATTCAAGTTGAACAAATGTCATGTTGCGTTTGGTGTTTTCGCCAAAAAGATAGTCAAGTTCTTTTTGTTTTTCCGCTTGTTTGCTTTCCTCTGTTTCAGGTGAAGTTATGTCAACATCATCAGAACCATCAATGCTGTCATCAAAGTTTTCCCAATCATAGTCTTTTGTGCTGTCAAGGTCCATCACACAAATTGGAACGGTGAAACTAACATCACCATAGCAAAATCTTGCCCAAATTTTTAGTTTGAAATCGGTTTGAGCATCAACAAAAATGTTAAGAAAGTCAAAAGTGGCATCTTGCGATGAAAAAATCACACAACTTTGATATTGTGCATAGTCCATGTTTGTCAAACTGTTTTTTGAATTTTCCGATTCACTTGCCTTAAGCCCCGGATGAAAAAAGTCTTTGGCTTCAATTCCTTGAACTTCCATGGCATCAACTTTTGGAAAAATTCCCTCACTTCCATCAACAAACAAACTCAAATTTTCCATAAGGGTGTTCAAAATGCTTTCATAATCCACCACAAACATGGCATCGGTTTGAAAAGATTCATCAAAAACTCCGTTTCCGTTGATGTCATAAAACTTTGTTTCCTCATCTTGAACAAAGAAAGGTTCCGAAAAAGTTTTTGCGCTAGTTTGAAAGTTAATGGCGTTTTCTCCAATAACTTCATCTTTTAAAAATGCTTTGAATTGATTTGCAACTGTGCCTTCAATGTCATATTCCAAAAACTCAAAACCAAGTTCTTGAAAATTCAAAAGGCGTTGCTTAATCATTTTAAGACACGCATCAATGGTTTGAACATCGGCAAACAAAGTTTTGTAGGTGGTGCCAAAAAGATTGTTTGAAACAATTTCAATCAGTCTTAACCTTAAAAATGGTTCATATTTTTCCACAAATTGTTGTTCATAATCGCTGTCAATGTTGTTTGAGCCAAGGTTCAAAATCCACGCATTTTCATCGCTGTAAATTGGTGTTAGAACCTCATCATCATAGTTCCACCCCTTAACAAACCTTTCAATCACAAACTCGTTGGTGTCGCCAATTTGAGAATTTCGAACCGCTGGGGTTAAGTCGGAAATTGAAAGACGGTAGTCATCTTTAAATTCTTTTTCATCAAAACAAATTTCTGAAGCCGAAATTCCGCCCCCAAATTGTCCAACAAGATATTTTGCTGTGTAGGTG
>CAVEAP010000011.1:0-14722 GCA_963613725.1 Mediterraneibacter torques | reverse complement strand
CTTGAAGCCCCTGCTTGTTGAAGTGAAGTTGCGCTTTGAGCAAAGGTTGAAAGTGGTTGCGTGAACAGGCGAACATAAATCATGAATGCAACAATTACACCAAAGTCAATCACGCCATTTTTGGCTAAAACAGCACCAACAATGCACACACAAACATAACTGAAACTGCCCACAAAAATCATGAGTGGCATCATAAGTCCGCTAACAAATTGTGCTTTCCAACCGGCGCTAAAAAGTTTTTTGTTAAGGTCGTTAAATTTGTTTTCAAATTTTTCGGTTGCGTTGTAAAGTTTGATGACATCATGTCCAGAATAGGCTTCTTCAATGTGCCCATTGATTTGCCCCAAATATTCTTGTTGCTTAACATAGTGTTTTTGCGATTTTGCAATAATCAGTGCCATTGCACCAAAACCAACAACTGATGAACCAATTGCCACAAGTGCCATAATCCAGTTTGTTACAAACATCATGACAATTGCACCCAAAAACAGTGCAATTCCAGCCACCAAATTTGCCACGCTTTGGTTAAGTGTTTGAGCAATGGTGTCAACATCGTTGGTCACTCGTGACAAAATGTCGCCCTTGCTTGAATTGTCAAAATATTTTAGGGGAAGTTTGTTGATTTTTTGGGAAATGTCGCCACGCATTTTGTTTGAAAGTTTTTGCGTGATGCTTGCCATAATAAAACCTTGAACATACGAAAGAATCACGCTGGAACCATAAAAGGCAACAAGAGTAAGCCCGATTGATGTCACAAGTTTCATGTCAATTGCTCCTCCGCCAAAAACAACAGTTATGGCATTGGTGAGTTCTTTGATTTTGTCGGGTCCCATGATGGTGAACACCGCTCCGCCAACGGCACAAAGAAGTGCCAAAACAATCACTGGAACATAGGATTTTGCATAAACCACAAGTTTTGCCCAAGTGTCTTTGAATTTGTGTTTTTCTTTTTTTGTTTGCATAAAAAATTTCTGTGGTCTAGGCATTTTCCAGTTCCTCCTTTGAAAGTTGTGAAAGAGCAATTTCTTGATAAACCTTGCAAGAAGACAAAAGTTCTTTGTGCGTTCCCATTCCAACAATTTCACCTTCGTCTAGCACCAAAATTTTGTCGGCATCCAAAATTGTTCCAATGCGTTGAGCAACAATCAAGGTGGTTGGTTTGTGAGGCATTGTTTTCAGTGCTTTTCGCAAAGTTTTGTCGGTTTTGTAGTCAAGAGCAGAAAAACTGTCATCAAAAATCATGATTTCAGGGTTTTTTGCCACTGCCCGTGCAATTGAAAGTCGTTGCTTTTGTCCGCCCGAAAAGTTTGTTCCCATTTGAGCAACATGGCTCAATTCTTTTTGTTCAAGGTTTGAAGTAAATTCCAGTGCCTGAGCCACCTCAAGGGCATTTTGAATGTTTTTTTCATCTGAACTGGTGTCTTTGCCAAACACAATGTTGTCTTTGATTGTTCCCTCAAACAAAATTGCCTTTTGAGAAACATAGCCAATTTTTTGATGAAGAGATTGCAAGGTTAAATCTTTAACATTCACTCCATCAACCAAAATTTCTCCTTCGGTGGCATCATAAAGTCGTGGTAAAAGGTTGATTAGGGTTGATTTTCCGCTTCCCGTTGAGCCGATGAGGGCAATTGTTTCACCCGAATTTGCTGTGAAACTTATGTTTTTAATGACATATTTTTCAGCATCGGGATACTTGAACGAAACATTCTTAAATTCCACTGTTCCGCTGTGGTCTTTTGTGTCAGTTGTTGTTCCACTTTGAATGCTTGGGTTGGTGTCAAGAACTTCATGAATTCTTTTTGCACTCACAATTGCACGAGGTAAAATCATGAAAATCATCACCAAAAGCATGAACGCCATCACAACTTGTATGGCATATTGTGTGTAGACCACCATGTTTGAAAAGGTGTCCAAAGCAAGCATTGGGTTTGGTTGATTGTTGATGAGAACTGCTCCAATCCAATAAATTGAAAGCGTAAGTCCATTTAGAACAAGCGTGATAACAGGCAAAAGAAGTGCCATGATTCGTGTGATTGCAAGTTGGTTGGTGGTAACATTTTTGTTGGCAACTTCAAATTTTGATTCTTGCTCATTTTCGGCGTTGTAGGCACGAACCACCCGAACACCACTAAGACTTTCTCGGGTAACACCATTAAGGGCATCGGTTAGTTTTTGAACTTTTTTAAAGCGAGGCAAGGCAAAACAAATTACGATTGCCAAAAGACAAAGCAAAAGTCCAACTGCGGTTGCGGTTGCCACCGACCATTCCCAACCTTTTCCAGCAATTTTGCAAATTGCCCAAATTGCCATGACAGGGGCTTTTAGCAAAAGTTGAATTGAAAGGGCATAGACAAGTTGAAGTTGGGTGATGTCGTTTGTGGTGCGAGTAATAAGACTTGCTGTTGAAAAGTGGTTCATTTCTTTGCTTGAAAAAGTTGAAACTTTTTTGTAAACATTTTCTCTGATGCGTTTTGAAAGTGTTGCGCTAACTCGTGAGGCAACAAAGCACACCAAAATTGCCGAAGCAAGACTGCCCAAGGCGCAAAGAAGCATGTATCCGCCATTTTGCCAAATTTCTTTCATTTCGCTTGTTGGGGTTTGAACCAAAATGGTGATTGTTTGCATGTAGTCGGGAAGTTTTAGGTCAAGCCAAACTTGCAAAACAATCAGCCCAGCACACAAAACAAGCAAAAGCCATTCGGTTGTGCGGAGATATTTTAAAAACTTTAACATAATTTTCTCCTTAAACAAAAAAACATTTTGTCTTTTTTAATGTTTGTCTTATTATATTACACCAAAAACAATCAAAATGTCAACAAAACAAAAAAAAATGTCGTAGGCAATTTCAAAAAATGTTTAGTTTTGCGATGCTTTAAAAACAAAAAAACTTTGCTCAAAAATGAACAAAGTTTTCAGATGATTTGTTTTTATTTTAATTTGTCAAACTTTCCGTCTTTTCCACGAATCACAAGGTTTGCTTCTTTGCCTTTAAGAAAAGGTTTAACATATTTGATTGCTTCTTGTTTTGTTGGAAAGCGTCTGATTGCACGCTCGGTGCCATCTTTTCTGAGAACCCAATCTTTTGCTTCTTTGTCAAAAGAAAGTGTGTAGCGGTCAGCTTTGTTTTCTTCAACTTTCTTTTCTGGTTTTGCGGTGGTGGTTTTTTCAACTTTTTTTTCTGGTTTTGCGGTGGTGGTTTTTTCAACTTTTTTTTCTGGTTTTTTTGTTTCTTCTTTTTTTGCCATTGTTTTTTCTTCCTTTTTGTCTGTTTTTTGTTCTGCTTTTTGAGCAGGTTTTTTGGTTACTTTTTTAACCTCTTTTTTCCCCTCGGCTTTTGCTTGTGGTTTTTGTTTTGTTGCAGATTGTTCTTTTACAACTTGTTCTTGTTTTGTTGAACTTTCTTCTTTTTGTTCAATTGGCTTTTCGGTTGTCAATTTTTCTTGTTGTTTTTTTGCAAGAACTTCTTGTTTTTTCTCTGCTTGATTTTCTTCTTCCTTGCTTACCGAGCCAATTTGTTTTGCAACACTTTTTTCGGCGTTTTGTTTTTCAATCTTTTTTTGTTTGTAAGTTTGAGCGTTTTGTTTTGTTTCTTTAATGTCTTGGATTGCCACAACAATGGTAACAGCAAAACAGATGCAAACAACAATAAGCAAAACAATCAAGCACCAAATCAAAAATGGTAATTGTGCCATAAATTTTCTCCTCCATGTTTTTTATGATTTGATTATAATATTTTTTTTTTGTTTTTGCAACTAAAAATGGGCATATTTTAAAAGTTTTTTAATTTTTTTTAGGCGGAAAGCATGGTTTTTTGCTCTTTTTGTTTTGAAACATGTTTTTCTGTTGCAAAATCAATGGCTGAAGCAAGGTCGCTTTTCAAAACTTTTTTGGTGGCGTTAAACATGGTGTTTGGAATTCTGCTTGCGGTTTCGTGCTTGCCACGTTTTGCCAGTGCTTTTTGCCATTTGTCAACACTTTCTTGCAAGAGTGAAAAAAACTTTGGACCAAAATTGTTAACCGACTTTTCAATTTCTTGTGCGGTGATTTTTGGGTCGGTTTTGTTTTCGGTCCACTCAATTCCTTTGATGGTTATCCAACTAACAAACTCGGCAAGACAGGTGTGAACTTTTGCCCTGCATTTTGCTTCGGCTTTTTCTCCAAGTGGTTTTTGCTTTTGTTCAAACTCTTGAACATACTCCAAAAGTTTTGGAATTGAATTTTTCATTGTTTGGTTTAGTGTTGTGTTTTCCATAATTTTCTCCATTTTTAAACGTTAAACTTAAAAAGCATAACATCGCCATCTTTTACGACATAGTCTTTTCCTTCAAGCCTAACTTTTCCTTGTTCTTTTGCAACGCTGTAACTTTGTGCATTCAAAAGGTCTTGGCAGTCAACAACTTCGGCTTTAATAAAGCCTTTTTCAAAGTCGGTGTGAATAACTCCCGCCGCTTGTGGTGCTTTTGTGCCTTTTTTAATTGTCCAAGCCCGAACTTCTTTTTCGCCTGCGGTCAAAAAACTGATTAGCCCCAAAAGGTCATAACTTTCTTGAATCAGCCGTGGAAGTCCAAGTTTTTTGATTCCAAATTCTTGTTTGAATTCCTCAAGTTCTTCACCTTCAAGGCTGGAAAGTTCTTCTTCAATTTGTGCCGAGATTTCCAAAACTTTGGCGTTTTCTTGTTTTGCAATTTCGTGAACTTTTAAGATGTTTGCATCGGAACCTGCATTGGCAAGTTGTGAGGTTGAAACGTTGCAAAGATAAATCACTGGTTTGCTGGTAATCAAAAAGCAGTCACGCACAATTTTTTGGTCATCTTCATCAAATTCAAGTGAGCGGGCTGGCTTGCCTTTTGAAAGGGTGTCATTTAAAATGTGCAAAACTTCAAGTTCTCGCTGTGCGTGTTTGTCACCCGAACGGGCAGATTTTTCGGCTTTGGCAATTCGTTTTTCAATTGTTTCAAGGTCGGCAAAAACAAGTTCTAGGTTGATTGTTTCAATGTCACGGCTTGGGTTAATGCTTCCGTCAACATGAATGATGTTTCCATCTTCAAAACATCTTACAACATGAACAATGGCATCAACTTCTCTGATGTGACTTAAAAATTTGTTTCCAAGCCCTTCACCTTTGCTTGCGCCTTTCACAAGCCCAGCAATGTCAACAAACTCAATTGTGGCAGGAGTAAGTTTTTGGGTGCCATACATTTTTGCAAGTTTGTCAAGTCGTTCATCGGGAACGCTAACCATTCCAACATTTGGTTCAATGGTGCAAAAAGGATAGTTTGCACTTTGAGCGCCTGCTTTTGTTAGTGCATTAAAAAGTGTGCTTTTTCCAACGTTGGGAAGTCCAACAACTCCAAGTTTCATAATTTTAACCTCTCAAGAATTTTAATATACTTAAATTATAAAGGAGATTTTTGGTTTTGTCTAGCAAAAACGCTTTAAAAAAACAAAAAAAGCCAAATTTTTGACTTTTTTGGGTGTTATCTGCGTGCAAAGGACATTGTTTGCCATTCTTGACTGCGATAGGCCGACTTTTGATTTTGTTGTTTGTGGTTTGGATGTTGTTTGCTGTTTGCATTTTTTTTGCGTTTTGCTTTTTGCGGTTTTTGTGGGGTTTTTTGCCATTGAATTTTGATTGTTTTGCGGGCTTGTGCTTCAAGGTCTAAAATCTCATCCCAAATTGGTTTTGAGTTTGGTTTGTCTGAAAGTGTGGTGATTTTTTTTTCTTGTTTTGCAATGCTGTAAACATTTTGGTTGGTGTTTCTGAACCTTGGGGTTGGGCTTATGCGAAAGGCTTTTAGCATTGCCGACAAATTTTGTTCAAAGTTGTTGTTTGCAAATTTGCGAATGAATTTTGGGCAAGCAATTTCGGGGTTGTCACCAATTTCATAGTGAGCAGAGGGTTGGTGCATATGTGGAAATGGGATGGAATACATGTCATAGCCAAAACTGTCAAAGTTAACGGGTTCTTTGAATTTTCGGCGTATCATTTGTTGTGAGGGGGTTTCTCCTGCCGTCAAAGTGGCATTGTGCCTTTTTGCAAAGGTTCTTGTGATTTCTTGTGCCATAAAAGAGTGCGGGTCGCAAACATCATTATCTAGCCTTCCCAAAAACAAAAAGCCATCTTGTTTTCCGCCAACAATCGCATAAAGACTGATGTTGTAATGGTCTTTTTCTTCGCCCAAAACCCTTGTTATGCTAAAACGATAAAGCATTGGAATGCCATTTTCTTGCCTTGCATGAGGGGCAACAGCATAAAAACTTGACCTGTGAACAATTCCTCCCGAGGTTTGAAAAACATTGTGATAGCGGTCAATAATGATTTTTGGCTCCTCAACCATTTGTTTCAGTTGTTCGTTTGAAAAAACAAAATGATAAGATTGCAAACATTTTTTTTCCTCAAAAATTGGAATGTTTGAAAGGAGATATTCTGCAGGAAGTCTTGCACTGCGTTCATCCAAAATCACCTCGGTTGCAATTGGCACTTTTTTGCGCTTGTGAAGGGCGTTGTTTGAAATGAGCCTTAATGGTTCATATTCAAAGATTTTTCTATCTTTTGGCGCAAGTGAAAAATCTTCGGGCAAAACAGGCTCAATTGCTGTTTTTTGAGTTTGGTTTTTTGGATGACGTTTTTGGGACATGAAAAACCTCCTTGTGTCTGGTCATATTATATCACAAAACAAGGTTGTTTTCAAGGGGGTTTTTGAAAAAAAGTTATATATTTCATATATAACAAAAAAATCGCAAAAATCTCTTGACACTAATTTTTTTATATGTTATAATATCATAACTATTATTCTCATTTGGAATTTAAAAGCAAAGGGGTTCGTTTCTTGGAAGGTTTTAAAACGGTTTAAAATTAAATAAATTTTAATGTGCAAAAAAGGTGTTTTGTTGCACAGTTTTTGTGTTTAAAAGCCTTTTTTGATGCAGTTTTGGGAATGTAGCAAAAGCAAGGAGAGAAATTTATGGCAAAGACATTACTAGATGGAATTTGTAAAAAGGTGAAATGTGGCAAAGTTGAAAGATTGAACTTTGCAAGAGTTGAAGAAAAACTTGAAGTGCCTTATCTTATTTCAATTCAAAAAGACACCTACAAACAATTTTTGGAAAGGGGAATTGGCGAAGTTATTGCAGACTTTTCGCCAATTGAAGATTTTAGCGGAAAAGCAGAACTTAAATTTTTGGATTATTACATAGACTACAAGGCAATAAAATATTCATCAATTCAAGAATATCGCAGAAGAGCGCTTTCATATGTTGCTCCAATCAGAGTGAAAGCAACGCTTACAAACAAAGAAACGGGTGAGTGCGTTGAAGATGATGTTTTGCTTGGCGAAGTTCCTTTGATGACACCAGAGGGAACATTTTTGATTAGTGGAGTTGACCGTGTTGTTGTCAGTCAAATCGTAAGAAGTCCAAGTGTTTACTATGAAGCAATTGATGACAAAAACACAGGAAAAACAACTTTTAAAAACACACTTATTCCAACCAGAGGAACATGGCTTGAGTTTGAACAAACCCAACTTGACACTTTGCGTGTTGTTATTGACCGCTCAGTAAAAGTTTCACTCGGTGTGCTTTTAAAAGGTTTTGGCTATGGAACTGAGCAAGAAATTTGCGCTCTTTTTGGAAACAACCCTTATGTTGTTGACACTTTGGAAAAGGAAATTCAAAAAACCCAAGAAGAAGCACTTTTGGAACTTGCCAAAAAACTTAGACCAAGCGAACTTCCAAACCAAGAAGTTATTAAAAATGACCTTAACACAAGATTTTTTAATCGCATAAGATATGACCTTGGCAAAGTTGGTCGTTACAAATTTGACAAAAAACTAAGTTTTGAAAACCGACTTGTTGGCTTGGTTCTTGCCGAACCTGTTACTTTGAAAAATAAAACTGTCATTGAACGCAACACAAAACTTAGCGCTGAACAAGCAAAAGACATTCAAAACAGCGGAATCAACGAGGTTTGGGTTCTTCTTCCAAATGGCAAAAAACACCACATGAGAGGAAACAACCGTGTTGACCTTGACAGCCAAATTAAATGTGAACCAAAAAAACTTGGAGTTACCGAAAAAGTTTATCTTCCACTTTTGCAAGAACTTTTTAAAGGCAAGAAAAATGTTGAAGAAAAACTTAATGCAGTCAGAGCAAACGCTGGCGAACTTATTAGCCGTGCACTTACCAAAGATGACATTTTGGCTTCAATAAGTTATCTTTTGGACCTTATTGTTGGAATTGGCTCACTTGATGTTGTTGACCACCTTGCAAACAGGCGTATTAGCCCTGTTGGAGAACTTTTGTCAATTGCTCTTAACAGCGGAATGGCAAGACTTGCAACACTTGCACGAGAAACCATGCAAGGTCAAGACCTAACCCAAGCAAAACCTTCAACAATCATCAGTGCAAGACCAGTTAACAAAGCCCTTATGGACTTTATGAAAACCAGCCCATTCTCGCAAGTTATGGACCAAGTTAACCCACTTTCTGAAATCACACAAAAACGAAAATTTAGTGCGGTTGGACCTCGTGGTGTGTCAAAACAACGAGCAACCGAGGAAGTTCGTGACATTCACTACACCCACTATGGAAGAATTTGTGCGGTAGAAACCCCAGAAGGTCTTTCAATCGGACTTATCAACTCACTTGCAACCTATGCAAGAATCAATGAATATGGTTTTCTTGAAACACCTTACAGAAAAGTTGACAAAAAAACGGGCAAAGTTACTGATGAAATTGTTTATCTTATGGCGGACGAAGATGAAAAGTGCAAAATTGCTCAGACAATTGAACCGCTTGACTCGGAGGGCAGATTTGTTAACAAAACAGTAATTTGTCGTTACAAAGACCGTTTTATTGAAGTTAACGCAAACGAAATTGACTATGTTGATGTTTCTTCAAAGCAATTTATTTCAGTTGCAACTTCGCTTATTCCTTTCCTTGAAAATGACGACACCGCTCGTGCCCTTTTGGGTAGCAACCAACAACGACAAGCAGTTCCACTTTTGACCACTGAAACCCCAATTATTGCCACAGGTTTTGAACACCAAGTTGCCCGTGACAACGGAGCATTGGTGCTTGCTGAATGTGATGGGGTTGTTACTTATGTTGATGCAAACCACATTGTGATTAGAGATAACGATGGGCAAGAACATCCTCACGACATCATCAAATTTGCAAGAACAACGCAAGACACTTGTTTGAATCAAAAACCAATTGTTCATGTTGGCGAAAAAGTTAAAGAGGGCGACACTATTGCCGATGGTTTTGCCACAAAACAAGGTGAACTTGCTCTTGGAAAGAACGTTTTGGTTGCCTTTATGAGCTGGGAAGGTTACAACTATGAAGATGCAATTTTAATTAGCGACCGTTTGGTGCAAGATGATGTGTTCACTTCAATCACTTTGAAAGTTGAAGACATCAAATGTCGAACCACAAAATTGGGTCCAGAAGAAATCACAAGGGACATTCCAAACCTTGGAGAAGATGCCCTTAAAAACCTTGATGAAAACGGAATTGTTCGTGTTGGAACCGAAGTTAGACCTGGTGACATTTTGGTTGGAAAAGTAACACCAAAAGGAGAAACTGAACTCACTCCTGAAGAAAGACTTTTGCGTGCAATCTTTGGAGAAAAATCTCGTGAAGTTCGTGACACCTCGCTTCGTGTTCAACATGGCCGTGGCGGAGTTGTTGTTGATGTTGAAGTTTTCAGCCGTGAAAACAAAGATGAACTTGATGCTGGAGTTAACAAGGTTGTAAAAGTTTATATTGCTCAAAAGCGTAAAATTTCTGTGGGTGACAAAATGTCTGGTCGTCACGGAAACAAAGGAATTGTGTCCAGAATTCTTCCTCGTGAAGACATGCCATTTTTGCCAAACGGAGAACCTGTTGACATTGTTCTTAACCCACTTGGAGTGCCATCTCGTATGAACATTGGACAACTTTTGGAAGTGCATCTTGGTCGTGTTGCCAAAGCACTTGGTTGGAAAATTGCAACACCAGTGTTTAATGGTGCAACCGAAAAGATGATTCAAGGCTTGATGGTTGAAAACGGATTTAGCGAAGATGGAAAAGCCGAACTTTATGATGGGCGAACTGGTGAACTTTTTGACAACCGAGTTACTGTTGGCTACATGTATATGATAAAACTTAACCACATGGTTGACAGCAAAATTCACGCTCGTTCAATTGGACCTTATGCATTAGTTACTGCACAGCCACTTGGTGGAAAAGCCATGTTTGGTGGTCAAAAGTTTGGTGAAATGGATGTTTGGGCGCTTGAAGCCTATGGTGCTGCAAACATGCTTCAAGAAATGCTTACAATCAAATCGGACGATGTTTCTGGAAGAACAAAAGTCTATGAAAGCATTGTTAAAGGCGAACCAATTGCTGAGCCAGGAATTCCAGAAAGTTTCAAGGTTCTTATAAAAGAACTTCAATCACTTGGACTTGACATGAGAATTCTTAACGAAAACAATCAAGAAGTTGCCGTTAATGAACTTACAAATGATGATATTGATTGGGGAAAACTTAGCAAAGACAAACACAAAGAGCAAGAAAGCATTGAAGAAGAAGTTGACCTTAACTTTGATGAAATTGAAGGTGAATCAAGCGATATTGTTTCTGCCGATGAATTTAATGCAGGTGATTTGTTTGATGACTTGGAAGAGGAGTAGGAGATAAAAAATGTTTGAACTAAAAAATTTCGATTCCATAAAAATTGGAATTGCATCACCAGAAACCATAAGAAAATGGAGTTATGGTGAAGTGACAAAGGCAGAGACCATTAACTACCGAACTTTAAAACCAGAAATGAATGGACTTTTTTGTGAAAAGATTTTTGGACCACGCAAAGACTTTGAATGTCATTGTGGAAAATACAAAAGAATTCGTTACAAAGGGCACCATTGTGAAAAATGTGGCGTTGAAATCACAAAAAGCAAAGTTCGCCGAGAAAGAATGGGACACATTGAACTTGCAACTCCTGTTTCACACATTTGGTATGTTCGTGGAGTGCCAAGCCGTATTGGAAGCATTTTGGATTTAACTTCAAAAAATTTGGAACAAGTGCTTTACTATGCAAGTTACATTGTGCTAGACCCTGGCACAACAAACTTTGTTAAAAAACAAATCATCACCGACAAAGAATATCGTGATGCAATCGAGGAGTTTGGCGAAAAATCTTTCCGTGCTGGCATGGGTGGAGAGGCAATTCGTGAACTTTTGGATGAAGTTGACCTTGAAAAAGAATCAAAAGAGTTAAAAGAACTTATTTTGAATGCAAAAGGACAAAAGAAACTTAAAGCAATCAAAAAACTTGAAACTGTTGAAGCCTTTTTGAAAAGTGGAAACAACCCAAGATGGATGATTATGGATGTTTTGCCAGTTCTTCCTCCAGAACTTAGACCAATGATTCAACTTGATGGAGGACGATTTGCTGCCAGTGACCTTAACGACCTTTATCGTCGTGTTATCACTCGTAACAACCGCCTTAAAAAACTTATTGAACTCAGCGCTCCTGATGTTATTGTTCGTAACGAAAAGCGTATGCTTCAAGAATCGGTTGATGCTTTGATTGAAAACGGAAAGCGTGGAAAACCGGTTCAAGGAGCAAGACAGCGTGAACTCAAATCACTCACTGCAATGCTAAACGGAAAACAAGGTCGTTTCCGTCAAAACCTTTTGGGTAAGCGTGTTGACTATTCTGGTCGTTCAGTTATTGTTGTTGGACCAGAACTCAAAATTTATCAATGTGGTGTGCCAAAAGAAATGGCGCTTGAACTTTTCAAACCATTTGTTATGCACAAACTTGTTGAACTTGGCTTCACTCAAAACATAAAATCAGCAAAACGCATGGTTGAGCGTGAACGCACCGAAGTTTGGGATATTTTGGAAGATGTTATCAAAGACCACCCAGTAATCCTTAACCGTGCGCCAACACTTCACCGACTTAGTCTTCAAGCTTTTGAGCCAGTTTTGGTTGAAGGACGAGCAATCAAACTTCACCCACTTGCGTGTCCAGGATTTAACGCCGACTTTGACGGAGACACAATGGCAATCCATTTGCCACTTTCAATTGAAGCAAGAACCGAAGCCCGTATGCTTATGCTTGCCAGCAACAACATTTTAAAGCCAGCAACAGGAAAACCTATTATTGAAGCCCACCACGATGTTGCGCTTGGAATTTACTACATGACCATTGAAAGAATGGGAGTGGAAGGACAAGACAGTTTTTATCGTGATGAAGATGAGGCAAGAATGGCTTATCTTGATGGAAAACTTCACATTCAATCACCAATTTTTGTAAGGCGTGAAGCCGAACTTAATGGCAAAAAGATTGTGGGCAGAGTTAGAACAACAATTGGAAAAATTTTGTTTAACGAAACCATTCCTCAAGACCTTGGCTATGTTGACCGCACCAACCCAGAACAAGTGCTTAACTATGAAATCAATTTCCCAGTTACAAAAAGCAAAATGGAAGACATTTTGGCAAAAACATTCAACAAATTTGGAACAACACGAACAGCAAAAATGGCTGATGACATCAAAGAAATTGGATTTAAGTATGCAACTGTTGCAGGAATCACCATGAACGTGTTTGACATGTCCATTCCTCAAGAAAAGTATGACATTTTGAGCCAATACAAAGAATTAACACAACAACAAGAAAAACTTTATGGTCGTGGACTTATCACTCGTGAAGAAAAAGTTGACAAAAATGTTGAACTTTGGAACGAAGCAACTTCAAAAGTTAAAACTTGCGTGGTTGCTGACCTTGATGAATTTAACCCACTTAAAATCATGGTGGACTCTAAGGCTCGTGGAAACGCCGACCAAATCAACCAACTTTGTGGAATTCGTGGAATTATTGCAAACACTTCTGGTCAAAAAACAGACATTCCCGTTCTTTCATCTTACCGTGAGGGACTAAGTTCGTTTGAATACTTTATGTCTGCTCGTGGTGGTCGTAAAGGTCTTGCCGACATTGCACTTAAAACCTCAGATGCGGGTTATCTTACAAGGCGTTTGGTGGACATTGCCCACGGAGTTGTTGTTACCGAAGATGACTGTTTTGCCACTCTTGGCGAATCAATTAAGGGAATGGTTGTAAAAAGCATCAAAGATGGCGACCAAATCATTCAATCTGTTGAGGAACGCATTTCAGGTCGTGTTGCGGTTGATGACATCATAAACCCAAAAACACAAGAAATTATTGTTAGAGCAAACGAAATGATAAAGCCAAGTCAGGCTCGTGCTGTTGTTGATGCTGGCATTGAAGAAGTTAACATCAGAACAATCTTAACTTGTAAGTGCAAAAACGGAGTTTGTGCAAAATGTTATGGAAGAAACCTTGTTTCAACCGAAATGATTGAAGTTGGAGATGCTGTTGGAATTGTTGCCGCTCAATCAATTGGTGAACCTGGAACACAGCTTACCATGAGAACAAAGCACACCTCGGGAATTGCGGTTGCTGCCGACATCACACAAGGTCTTCCTCGTGTTGACGAACTTTTTGAAGCAAGGCGTCCAAAAGATGCTGCCGTTGTTTCGGAAGTTGCTGGAAAAGTTACTGTTAAAGAGGTTGACAAACGAAAACAAGTTACCGTTCACACCAAAGATGGTGATGTTGACTATCTTTTGCCTGCAAGGTCTTATTGCCGAGTTAAAACAGGCGATGAGGTTGAAAGTGGAACACCACTTACCGAAGGCAGTTTGTATCCTTATGACATTTTGAAAACCAGAGGTCTTAAAGATGTTGAAGAATACATTTTGACCGAAGTTTTGAAAGTTTACAAAGCCGAAGGTGTTGACCTTGAACTTAAACACGTTGAAATCATTGTTCGTTGCATGCTCCGAAAAGTTAAAATTGAAAGTTCGGGCGACACCGACATGATTCCGGGCGAACTTTTGGATCTTAATGAATATGAGGAGCGTAACCACACTGCCGTTATGGAAGGCAAACAACCAGCAATGGCAAAACGCACCCTTCTTGGACTTATCAAGGCAAGCCTTGCCGTAAACTCATTCCTTTCTGCTGCTTCCTTCCAGCAATCAAACAGAGTGCTTACTGAAGCCGCAATCAAAGGAAAGGTTGACCACCTTGTTGGACTTAAGGAAAACGTTATTATTGGAAAACTTATTCCAGCAGGAACAGGGCTTAAACGCTACAATTCTGTTGTGCCAAGTTCTTATCAAGAAGTTAAAGAAGAGGCTGTTCAAGAAATTCAAAACGAATACAATCTTTCTGAAACGGAAAAAGAAATGATGAATGAATTTGAATAAAAACTTAAACAAAAAAGATGCAAAAAAAGTGATTTGCTTAAAAAGGCATCTTTTTTTGTAAAAAAACACAAAAAAAGTGCTTAAAATTAAAAAAATGATTTATTTTAATTGATTTTACAAGCATTTTGTGATATTATGAAAGCATAACTACAAAAAAGGATAAAAAATGAAAGTAATAATATTAGTTGGCGGATTTGCGACAAGGCTTTATCCACTTACAAAAAACACCCCAAAAGCCTTACTGCCCATAAATGGCACTCCAATTCTTGACTATATTGTGGCAAAACTTGAAAAAGTTGATGAAATCACAAATGTTGTTATTGTTGGAAATTCTTTCTTTAAACAAAATTTTGAAGATTGGAAAAATTCAAAAAATTTTAGATTTGATGTCGAAATTATCAACGATGATGGAATGGACAATCAATCAAAACCAGGTGCG
>CAVEAP010000010.1:0-14976 GCA_963613725.1 Mediterraneibacter torques | reverse complement strand
TTTTTATCATGTTTTCATAGTAGGCAAGTAGTTCATCGGCAGAAAAAAGTTTTTTGCTTTTCCAAAAATAATAACCTTGTTTTTTAAGTTTTTTTGCTTCGTTCATCATTTCAGAACTTGCAACATCAATGGCAATACAAAAATCTTTTTTAGGCTTAAAGCCAGCAGTTTCAACTGCTTTAACAATATATTCAAATGCTTGTTCATCTTTTTTGAAGTTTGGAGCAAAGCCACCCTCATCTCCAACAACGGTGGAGTAGCTATCTGCCTTCAAAACACCTTTGAGTGAATGAAAAACTTCGGCGCACCATTCCAAAGCCTGACTCCAATTTTTTGCACCAACGGGCATAATCATAAATTCTTGAATGTTAAGGCTGTTATCTGCATGTTTCCCGCCGTTAATAACATTCATCATTGGCATTGGCAAAACAAATTTTTTGTTTCCAACATATTCAAACAAATCTTTTTTCTTACTGCAAGCACCAGCCTTTAAAACTGCAAGCGAAACACCTAAAATTGCATTTGCACCAAGTTTTGCTTTGTTTGGTGTGCCATCAAGGTCAATCATTGTTTGGTCAATTTTTTCTTGGTCAAAAACATTCATGCCAACAATTTTTTTTGCGATTTTTGTGTTTACATTTTTAACAGCATTTAACACAGATTTTCCAAAATAATAATTTGGGTTGCCATCTCTAAGTTCAATGGCTTCCTTGCTTCCTGTCGAAGCCCCCGAAGGCACTGAAGCACGCCCAAAAGCACCACTTTGGGTAAACACATCAACTTCAACAGTTGGAGTGCCTCGTGAGTCCAAAATTTGCCTTGCTTTTATTTTTGTTATCAAATCTTTCATTTTTTCACCTCGTTTAGTTTTATAACCATTATTATATAGCAAAACAAAAAAAATTCCAAACAAAAATGGGACAAAAACAAAAAAACATAAAAACTTTTTTGCAAACATCTTTATTTAAGTTGATTTTTTTTAAAAATTATGCTATCATACAAATTGTTAAAAACAAAAAAAGGAAACAAAAAATGGCAAACATACTTGATGAATTAAAAGAAAGGGGATTAGTTAAGCAAACTGTTTTTGAAGATGAACTTCATGAACTTTTGGACAAGGAAAAGGTGGTTTGTTATTGTGGCTTTGACCCATCTGCCGACAGCCTTCATGTTGGAAATCTTGTTGCACTTTGCACTCTTTTAAGAATGAAAAAAGCGGGACACAAACCAATTGCACTTGTTGGTGGAGCAACGGGAAAAATTGGTGATCCAACGGGGCGCAATGACATGAGACCACAAAAAACAGCCGAACAAATAAAGCACAATGTTGAGTGTATCACAAAACAAATAAAAAACTTTTTTGCAATCAATGGTGAAGAAGATGTTAAAGTTGTGAACAACGATGATTGGCTCAGCAAACTTTCATATTATGATTTTTTAAATGAAATTGCAATGAACATGTCCGTGAATCGCATGCTTGCAACCGAGTGTTTTAAGTCTCGCATGGAAAATGGTCTTACTTTGGCAGAATTTATTTACATGCCAATGCAGGCCTATGACTTTTTGCATCTTTTCAAGAATTTCGGATGTTGTGTTGAATTTGGTGGAGATGACCAATGGGGAAACATTTTGGCTGGTGTTGAACTTATTCGCAAAAAAGAAAGAAAACCTGCTTTTGCTGCCACTGTGCCACTTTTAACAAAAGCCGATGGAACAAAAATGGGAAAGTCTGCCAGTGGAGCGGTTTGGGCAGATCGCAACAAATTTAGTGATTATGATTTTTATCAATATTTCAGAAATGTTGAAGATGAAAAAGTTGAAGAAATTTTTAAAGTTCTAACTTTTCTTCCATTAAGCGAAATCAAAGCAATTTGCAGTGCCAAAGGAAAAGCAATGAACACAGCAAAAGAACGCCTTGCTTTCGAGGTTACAAAACTTGTTCGTGGCGAGCAATCCGCAAAACAAGCCCAGCAAAAAGCTCACGCAAATTTTGGTGGAGAGATTGGCGAAATGCAAACCCTTGAAATAAAATCAAGTGAAGCAAAAAGCGTTGTTGACCTTTTGGTTCTTACAAAAATGGCTGGCACCAGAGGGGAAGCAAAGCGTCTTGTTGATGGAAAGGGAGTTAAGATTGATGATGAGGTTGTTGATTCTTATGATTTCCCTCTTATCAAGCAAGAATTTGTTCTTCAAAAAGGTAAAAAAAGCATACAAAAGGTAAAATTGGTTTAATATGGACTCATTTTTGTCTGTTCCACCACAAAAAACATTAAAAGGCGAGTTTGAACAAAAGAAATCTCGCTTTTTGTCTTTTGCAAAATATGTTGAAACAAGCGAAGATGCCGAAGAATTTTTGCGTGGCATAAAAAAAGAGCACCAAAACGCCCGACATGTTGCGTTTGTCTACAGGCTTTTGACCACCAGCCGAGCAAGTGATGATGGTGAGCCTTCTGGCACTGCTGGAAAGCCAATTTTGGGACTTTTGGAAAAACAAGGGCTTTTTAATGTTGTTGTGGTTGTTGTGCGTTATTTTGGTGGCATAAAACTTGGGGCTGGACCGCTTTTGCGTGCTTATGCCAAATCTGCAAATTTGGTTTTGGGTTCAACTTGTCTTTATGAAAAGTGTTTCAAATCTCAAATTGAAATTGATTTCAAAGAATTTGAAAAACTTTTGCCCTTTGCTGTAAAACACCAAGTTGTAACCAAAAATGTTGTTTTTGCAAACAATGTTACGCTTGATTTAATTTACCCAAAAACTTTTTGCCATAATTTTAAAGAAAAAAACAAACAAGAAATTTTTTATTGTTTTGGGGGAGAAAAATGTCGATAATAACAAAAATTGGCGAACAAAAAAACAGACAATCAATCTATGTTGATGATGTGTTTGTTTGCTATCTTCAAAGTTTCACAATTTTCAAACACAAACTTTGTGTAGGGCAAGAAATTGACCGTCAAATGCTTGCAAGAATTCAATTTGAAAGTGAAAAAGACTATGCTTTTGACCTTGCCATAAAACACATAAGCAAATACACAAAAACTGAAAAAGGTCTGAAAGATTTTTTGCTCTCAAAAGGTTTTTTACCTGAACTTTGTGATGATATTCTTGAAAAGGTCAAAGACTATGGCTACATAAGCGACAAACACTATGCCGAAAACTTTGTAGAAACAAACAAGCACAGGTTTGGTAAGTTAAGACTAAAACAAACCTTAATTTCAAAAGGTGTTTCAAAAAAAGTTTTGGAAGAACTTGAATTTGAAACAAATCCAGAAGACTTGCTTTGCATGGCGCAAAAATATTTAAAGAACAAAGAAAAAACACCTCAATCAAAACAAAAATGTGCAAAATTTTTGCTAGCACGAGGTTTTTCATGGGAAGAAGTGTCCAAAACACTTGAAAAATTAAATTTTAAGGAGTCGGAAGATGAAAATTGGCAATGATATTGTTGAAGTAAAAAGATTTTTGTCCCTTGTGGCAAACAAGCGTTTTTTAGAGCGTGTTTTCACTCAAAAGGAGCAAGAGCACATCTTAAGCCAAAAAGACAAACAAAAACAAGCCGAACGAATGGCTGGCAAGTTTTCTGCAAAAGAAGCGGTTGCCAAAGCCTTGGGGCTTGGGATTAGTGGTGGCGTTGATTTTTCAAAAATAGAGGTTCTTTCAAATGAATTTGGCGCACCAAAAGTAACACTTTTTGAGGAAACAAAAGCCATATTTGAAAAAATGGAAGAAAAACAAATTGAGGTCAGCATTTCAAACACATCTTCTTATGCTACTGCTGTGTGCATAATTTTTTAGTTTTATTTTAAAAGCACAAAACTTGGGTGCGGATAACAAAATTTTGCATAAAAATCAAATAATTACAAAGATTAAGAAAAAGAGGTTAAAAAACTTCTTTTTTATTTTAATTTTGGTTTTAAAAACACTTAAAAGGGGATAAATTTATTATGTATTCAAAATCAGAAAAAACAACTCTTGAAAAATGTGCAAAGCAACTTTCGCAAAAGGTTGCGAACATTCCGCCAAAATCTTCGCATAAAATGGAACTAGAAGACTATCAAAATTTTGATTTTCAAGAAGTTTTGAAAGATTTAGAAAGTTTTTTAAACAGTGATTTAATGGATTTTGAAAGTTATGAACATTGGTTGGAGGAAAATGTTGAGCCAAATAAAACGAGGTGAACTTTATTATGCTGATTTATCTCCAGTTGTGGGGAGTGAGCAGGGCGGAGTGCGTCCTGTTTTGATTGTTCAAAATGATGTTGGGAACAAATTTAGTCCAACAGTCATTGTTGCTGCCATAACCTCAAAACTAACAAAAGCAAAACTTCCAACACACATTGAAATTCAGGCAAAAAGTTTTGGGTTAGAAAAAGATTCAGTAATTCTTCTTGAACAAATCAGAACAGTTGACAAAACAAGACTTCAAAACAAAATTGGGGATTTAAGCACCAGCCAAATGAAAAATGTTGACAAAGCAATTTTGATTAGTTTGGGCTTTTACTCTTAAAAACAATTTAAGAATAAAATAAAGAAAAGATGCCAAAAAAGGCATCTTTTTTAAGTTTTGCAAAAAAACAGGCAAGGCAGTGTTAACAATTACATTTAAACAAGAAATGTTGCATAAATTTGCTTTTTCTAGGTCATGTTTTTCAGAAAATTGTCAAAAGATTTAAAAATTAACAAAATTTTTTCAAAAATGGTATTTACAAACACAATGTTTTGTGATATAATATGAACATACAAAAAGGAGAGAAAAATTTATGGCAAATGCAAAAAATAAATCAAAATGGTTTCAATGGTTTATGGTTTTCTTACTCGCACTTGTGGTGGCAATCAGTCTTGGATTGGTTATTTACTACTTTGTTCAAAACGATGAAACTATCAGATTTAAAAACAATTTACTTAAGGCAAATGCAGACGAGGAAATTGTAGTGGAAATTGAGCATAACAATGCAAGCAAAGGCACTACAATTGAACTTTACTCTTACGACGAGAGTATTTTAGATTTTATTGAGGAAAAGTCAGACAAAACACATTGGGTGTTCAAGGCTTTTTGGGGGGGAGAAACTGAAGTTGTTTTGAAAACAAACAGCAGTAACTACAAAGAAAGCCCAACTCAAACATGCAAAATCAGCATTGGAGATGGAACACAAAGCAATCCATACTATGTGTCAAATGCTAACGACTTTACAAAAATCAACAGTCGTGGAGTTGACAAATGGTATTTGCAAACACAAGACATTGATCTTGGGGCTTTTGACAACTGGAATTCAGTTGGTGGCTCAAATGGTTTCACAGGAAACTACAATGGACAAGGTTACACAATTTTTAACCTTAAGTCTATCAACAAATCTGTTGATTCTTCAGCAAACAACACTGCAGATGGGTTGTTTACAATGGTTGGAAAAGGCGGAATTGTAACAAACTTTACAATTAAAAATGCTTCAATAAACAGCAAGGCAAACTATGTTGGAGCAGTTGCAGGTTTTAACAGTGGAGCAATCAGCAAAGTTAGCATCATCAGCTCAATGATTAAATCAACTTCAACAGAGGCTTATGTTGGGGCAATTGCAGGAGCAATGAGATTATATGATAATCAAAATGGAATCGTTAGAATTGAACAAGTGGCAATCGATGAAAACACTTCTGTTATCGCTGAAACATCTTCTGGAAAAGCTTGCGTTGGTGGAATAGTTGGTGCTATTCAAAGTGGGACAATTGCAAACTCTTATTCTAGAGCAGAAATTCAAACAGCAAATATTCCTGAAAGTTATGTGGGTGGACTTGTTGGTGTCATGAAAAGTGACACAAGCACAGCTTCATCAACAGCAAAAAAAGCAAACATCGTAAACTCATATGTTGTTCCACATTTTGTTGGAACACATCAAGGTGCTGTTGTTGGAAAAGTTTTGAATTCAGAAATTAGTGCATGTCGTTTTGATGGTGTTTACTATGTTTCAGACAGTTCAACAGAAAATGCTTGGACAAGTGGACAAGGAATGAACTACAGCGAAACAATAGGTAGTGTTGCTTACACTCTTGTTGAAAAAATTTCAACAAACAACGCAAAAACAGCATCAATTTACACTTACATTACAAATGATGGAAACAGAACACTTTGGGATTTTGACAAAGTTTGGTCAATTTCAAAAGATAGCAACTCAGGTTACCCAACTTTAAGAATGGGCGATGTTGTTCAAGATGACATTTGGGATCCAAATTCAGCTCCTGAAGGAGAAGAAATTGACACACAAGCAGAACTTCAAAAAATTAAAAACAAAACAGATGGAACTTACACACTCAAGAAAAATGCAACAATCACAATTGACATGAGCACTTGGGAAACAATTACAAACTTTAACGGAACAATTGAAGGAAACGGAGCAACACTTGCTTTGACTGGTTCTTTAACAAGCAAAACACTTTTTGGAACCTTTGATGCAAATGCAAAAGTTAAAAATCTTAAAATCGTTGGCATTAACATTAAGCGTGTTGGCGGGGATTATGTTGGTGGACTTGCGTCAGTAAATAATGGAACGCTTGACGACATTGAAGTTAGTGGTTCAATTAAATCAAACGAAGTTGGCGGAGTTGGCGGAATTGTTGGACTTAACACAAAACTCGTCACAAACTCAGACGCAGATTCACTTACAATCGTATCTACCACATCAAAAGGTTCAACAACCAAAGTTGGTGGAATTGCAGGTGAAAACCGTGGAACAATTTCAAATTGTCAATCTTCAGCAACAATCACAGAAAGTTCATTCAACCTAGGCATAATCATCGCAGGTGGAATTGCTGGTTACTCAACTGAAAGTGCGGTTATTGAAAATGCGGTAGCATTGGCAAACATTAATCTTGAAACAAACTATGACACTGTTGCGGGTGGAATTGTTGGACTCAACGAAGACCGTGCAACAATCACAAAATCCAAAGTTTTCAGTGGAGCAATCGCAGCAAAAATGGTTGGTGGAATTGCTGGACAAAACAATGGCGAAGACACAAATGAATTTGTAAGCATTTCTCGCACACAAGTTGAAAGCAGTGTAACCCTAAAAGGTGGAAACGCTGGTGGACTTGTTGGAAACCTTGTTCGTGGTGTTGTTGAAAACTGTGCAACTTATGCAAAACTTTCAGCAAACACAATGGCAGGATTTGCAGTATATGTTCAAGGTTCAACTGGAAGTGGTGGAAACGGAAAATATGCAACAATCAGAACAAGTTTTGCATCAGTAAACTTTGACACGGCTGTTGGAAAAGCATATGCTGAAACAAAGAGTGTAATTCGTGGAACAAACTTTGCATGGTATTGTATGCTTCACGGAGAATCTTCATCAAATCCAAATTCTTACAAACTTGCAGGTTACATCAATGACTGTGTATATAACAATGCATCAGGTGGAGAGCGTTGTGGACACTCAGAAATCCCAATTTTGTGGACAGGAAGTGACAACAAAGGCTACTCAGAAAGCGATTGCAAAAAAGCAAGCACCTATGAAAAATTTAGCACAGAAATTTGGAATATTGAAGAAGGAAAACTTCCAACACTTAAGTTTTAATCAAGTGTTAAACAATTAACAAAATTTTAAACAAAAAGAGCAATTTTGCTCTTTTTTGTTTTCTAATTTCACATCATTCAAAACAACACATTGCAATTTGCACTAAAGAACCATGTTTTTTGCCGCCTAATTTAATATTATTCAAAATATTAGAATAAAATTTTCTTCATATAACAAGTGGGAATGACCTCAAACAATCATTATCCTTAGCAATAAGTGTTTGGTTATTGTTATTCTAAACTCTTCTTCGGGACTATTTTATGAAGAATTTTGGTGAAAAGAGTGTTTGAAAAATGTTTTTACTTAACCTATTAAGCTATGCAAAACAATGAAAAACTTTAACTTTTTAAAGCAAAAAATGTCAACAACAAAATCAATTTAAAAGTTTGTGCAAATTGCACAAACTTTTTTTGTCAAAACACTTGCTTTTACTTGTAAAATAAGATATAATTTAATATCTTGTGAACTGGGATGATGTGTGAAGTTACCTTAAAATGCGACTTTTAAGGAGAATTTACACGGACAAGTGGTGCAAAAGCACTGCGCCAAACACAAAAAAATACTTTTTTATTTTTTTGTTCACAAGGTTGACACACACGGAAGGGTATATATCAAAAATACTTTCGTTTGTGTAATATCTAACAAAAGATTGGTTGAGGCAAAAATTTGACACTACCCAAAAGAATTATACGCTAGAATTTTGGGCAAATCAAAGGACTGCCGTTTCAATTGTTCTTTTTGAGAGAGGGAAGAATTTGCGTAATCTTTTGTTAGGTATTATGTTGGTGTCATGAGAGAAAAAGTGTTTGGTTTGTTTAATCTTTTGGAGGTGTGTAATGGCTACACAAAAAATCAGAATTAAACTTAAGTCATTTGACGCAGGTTTAATCGACCAGGCAGCCGCTCGAGTTGTTGATGCTGCCACAAAATCAGGTTGCAAGTATTCTGGCCCAATTCCTCTACCAACCGACAGAGAGGTTGTAACTGTTCTTCGTTCACCACACGTAGACAAAGACAGTCGTGAGCAATTTGAAATCAGAACACACAAGCGTCTTATCGACATTTTCAGTCCAACACCAAAAACTATTGAAACACTCAAAAAGTTGGACTTACCAGCTGGTGTCGACATAAAAATAAAACTTTAATAGGTAACAAGGAGAAGAATTATGAACAAAGCAATTTTGGGTAAAAAACTTGGCATGACTCAAGTTTTCTCTCCAAAAGGAATAGTAATACCTGTTACAGTTGTTGAAGCAACTCCTAATGTTGTTGTGCAAATCAAGAACGAGGAGAATGACGGATACAATGCAATAGTTGTTGCCTATGGAGAGATAAAAGAAAAGTTGGTAAACAAACCTATGTCTGGAATTTTCAAAAAAGCAGGCGTAGAACCAAAGAAAACTTTAAAAGAGTTCAGACTTGATGACACAACTGGCTACACTGTTGGTCAAGAAGTTAAATGCGATGTGTTCAGTGATGGCGACAAAGTTGACGCTGTTGCAACATCAAAAGGGCATGGTTACACTGGTATTATTTACCGTTGGAATATGCATCATCAAGACAACACTCATGGTGGATACAAAATTCACCGCCACCAATCACTGGGTGGAACATCAGGAACTTGTAAAGTGTGGAAAGGCAAAAAGATGGCTGGTCGTTATGGCGGAACACAAGTTACAATTCAAAACCTTGAGGTCGTAAGGGTTGACAGTGAAAGAAATTTAATTTTGGTTAAGGGTGCAATTCCAGGACCACGCAATGGTATGGTTCTACTTAGGAATGCAATCAAGGCTTAAGTAAAGGAGAGAGAAAAATGTCTGTAACAACAAAAGTTTATGATACAAACGCAAAAGAAGTTGGTTCACTAAGTCTTAACGATGCAGTTTTCGCTGTTCCTTACAATGAGCCTCTTGTTCACCAAGTTGTAGTTGCATATCTTGCAAACCAAAGACAAGGCACAAAACGCACCCTCAATCGCGGGGAAGTTCGTGGTCGTGCCAAAAAACCTTGGCGACAAAAACACACAGGTCGTGCAAGACAAGGAAGCAGACGCAGTAACCTTTGGATTAAAGGTGGAATGGCATTTGCTTTAAGACCTCGTGACTTTTCACAAAAAATCAACAAAACAGCAAAAAGAGTTGCTTTCTGCAGTGCACTTAGTGCAAAACTTGAGCAAAAAGATGTTGTGGTTGTTGACAAATTTGGTTTTGAAACAAACAAAACCAAACAAATGGCAAAAGTGCTTGAAAACTTCAAATTTAACAAAACAGTTTTGGTTGTTTTGAGCGATGCTGACAAAAATGTTATTTTGGCAAGTCAAAACCTTCCAAATGTTGAAGTTGTTAATGTTGACCTTGTAAACACTTATCAAGTTGTTGTGGCAAACAAAGTTATGTTCACACAAGATGCCATCAAAAAATTAGAGGAGGCTTATACTGATGGAAATAACTAACATTATTATTAAACCTTTGTTATCAGAAAAAGCATACTCTGATATTAAAAGTAAAAAATATTGGTTCGTTGTTGAAAAAACAGCAACAAAAGAACAAATTAAACTTGCTGTAGAGCAAATGTTTGGTGTTGAAGTTGAATCAGTAAACACTTCAATCACCGCAAAAAAACCAAAAAAGCGTCATGGAAGAGTTAGTGGCTACACTTCGCCAATCAAAAAGGCAATTGTAACACTTAAAAAAGACAGTAAGCCAATAGCCTTCTTTGAAAGCTTGTCGTAGGAGGGAGTAACATGGCAGTAAAAAGATTTAGACCAATCACACCTTCCAGAAGATTTATGGTAAAACCAACCTTTGAAGAAATCACAACAAACAAGCCAGAAGCAAGTTTGCTTGTGTCACTAAACAGCAAAGCAGGCCGTAACAATCAAGGTCGCATAACTGTTCGTCATCAAGGTGGTGGAGTTCGTCGTAAATATCGTGTGATTGATTACAAACGCAACAAAGATGGCATTCCTGCAACTGTTGCAACCATTGAATACGATCCAAACCGCAGTGCTTACATTGCACTTCTTAACTATGCTGATGGTGAAAAGAAATACATTTTGGCACCACTTGGCTTAACCGTTGGAGATGTTGTTCAAAGTGGCACAGGCAGTGAAATTAAGGTGGGCAACGCTATGCCAATGACAGATATTCCTGTTGGAACTGTTATTCACAACGTTGAAATGCAACCGGGTCGTGGTGGACAAATGGCACGTAGTGCTGGAAACTCTGCAAGACTTGTTGCTCGAGAAGGAACTCACGCAACACTTGAACTTCCAAGTGGAGAAATGCGTATGGTTTCTGCAAAATGTCGTGCAACAATCGGACAGATTGGAAATGTTGATCACGAACTTGTAAAAATTGGAAAGGCTGGAATTAACCGCTACAAAGGAATCAGACCTACTGTTCGTGGTAGTGTTATGAACCCTGTAGACCACCCTCATGGTGGTGGTGAATCCAAATCGCCTATTGGTCGACCAAGCCCTTGCACACCTTGGGGTAAACCTGCTCTTGGTAAGAAGACAAGAAACAAGAAAAAACCAAGTAGCAAGATGATTATTAAGAGAATAAACTAGGAGTAAATTATGAGCAGAAGTTTAAAGAAAAAACCATATGTAGAAGCACGCTTGATGTCAAGAATTCAAAAAATGAATGAAACAAACGAGAAAAAGCCTGTTAAAACATGGTCCCGTGCATCAACAATCTATCCAGATTTTGTTGGACACACAATTCAAGTTCACAATGGTCGCAAATTTATACCAGTTTATTGTTCAGTTGAAATGGTTGGACACAAGCTTGGAGAATTTGCTCCAACAAGATTGTTCAAAGGTCATCCCGGCTCAAAAGTTGCCGGAAAGGCTTAATGTGAGGTGTTGTTATGGCAAAAAGAATTAGAGAAAAAGCAGCGAAACGCAACGCTGAAAGCGATAAGCGTCCACAGGCAATTGCAAAATACATTAGAATGACTCCAACAAAAGTAAGAGCAGTTCTTGACCTTATTCGTGGAAAAGGCTACTTTGAAGCAGTTGGAATTTTGCAAAGCACTCCAAGAGCAGCAACAAAACCTGTTCTAAAGGTTCTTGAAAGTGCTGGAGCAAACGCAGAAAACAATTTGAACATGAGCAAAAATGACCTTTATGTTGCAGAATGTTATGCAAACGAAGGTATGACACTTAAAAGATACTGGTATCGTTCACACGGAAGTGCTGACATTATCACAAAAAGAACTTGTCACATCAAAGTTATTCTTGATGAGAAAAAGGACACAACATTAGTTACAAGCACCGAAGTTAAAACAACCAAAAAACAACCAAAAAAAGCCGAAGCAGAAAAAACTGCCAAAGCAGAACAAACACCACAAGAAGGAGGCAATGAGTAATTATGGGGCAGAAAGTAAACCCTCACGGACTTAGAGTTGGTGTCGTTAAAGGCTGGGACACAATTTGGTTTGCAAACAAAAAAGATTTTGCAAATCTCCTAGTTGAAGACAGCAAAATTCGTGGGTACATTCAAACAAATTGCAAAGATGCAGCAGTTTCCAAAGTTGTGATTGAGAGAACTCAACCAGAACAAGGAAAAGTTGTTATCAATGTTCACTGTGCAAGACCAGGCGTTATCATTGGCCAAAAAGGTGCTGGAATTGAAACACTCAAAAAAGCACTTAAGAAAATTGTTGGTGGAAAAGAAATCGTTCTTAACATCAAAGAAATCAAAAATCCAGATGGAGATGCAAATGTTGTTGCTCAATCAATTGCACAACAAATTGAAAAGCGTGTGCTTGTAAAAAGAGCAATCAAGTCATCAATTCCAAAAATCATGAAAAGCGGAGCAAAAGGATGCAAAATCATGGTAAAAGGCCGTGTTAACGGTGTTGAAATTGCAAGATCCGAAAAATTTGCTCAAGGTTCAGTTCCTTTGCACACATTAAGAGCCGACATTGACTATGGCTTTGCTGAAGCACACACAACCTATGGTGCGCTTGGAGTTAAAGTTTGGATTTACAAAGGCGAAGTTTTGGAAAAGAAAAAATCGCAAACCTTCCACAAGCAAGGGGGTGAGCAATAATGTTAGTTCCAAAAAGAACCAAATACAGAAAAATGCAAAGAGGTCGCATGGCTGGTCGTGAAGCAAGAGGAAACAGAATTGCCTATGGTGAGTTTGGTCTTGTTGCTCTTGAACCTGCTTGGATTAAAGCAAACCAAATTGAAGCAACTCGTATTGCAATGACCCGTTACATGAACCGTGTTGGAAAAGTTTGGATTAAAATTTTCCCTCACAAATCATACACCAAAAAACCTTTGGAAACCCGTATGGGAAAAGGAAAAGGTAACCTTGAAGGTTGGGTAGCGGTTGTTAGACCAGGAAGAGTTTTGTTTGAAATTTCTGGTGTTAGTGAAGAAGTGGCAAGAGAGGCTTTAAGACTCGCAAGTCACAAACTTCCAATCAAAACAAAGTTCTACACAAAAGAAGTGCTTGATGCCGAAGTTGATGCTCGTCTTGCAGGACGCAATCCACAAGAAGCAATTCAAGAACTCAAAAAATCAAAAGTCGTTAAAGAAGAAACAGAAGCAGAAGGAGGAAATGAATAATGAAGTCAAAAGAATTTAGAGACATGACAAATGATGAACTTACAAGCAAACTAAAAGAACTAAAAACTGAACATTTCAATCTTCGTTTCTCCCACGCAACTGGCCAACTTGCAAACCCAATGATGCTTAACACCATCAAAAGAGATATTGCAAGAGTTATGACAATTTTGCGAGAAAGAGAACTTAAAGAAGAAAAAGAAAAAAAGGTTAATTAAGGAGGAATGGCAAAATGGAAGAAAGAAATTTAAGAAAAACAAGAGTTGGCGTAGTTATTAGTAATGCTATGGACAAAACAATTGTAGTTGCAATCCAAAACAATGTTCGTCATCCTCTTTACAGCAAAATCGTGAAAACAACCAAAAAACTTAAAGTTCACGATGAAAACAATGAGTGCAATGTTGGTGATAAGGTCGAAATCACTGAAACTCGCCACCTTTCTAAAGACAAGTATTTTAGATTGGTGAGAATAATCGAAAAAGCGAAATAATCAAAGGAGATAGCAAGTTATGATAAAACCTCAAACAAGACTAAAAGTTGCAGACAACACTGGAGCAAAAGTTCTTATGTGTGTTCGTGTCCTTGGTGGGTCATTCAGAAAGTTTGCAAATATTGGTGATGTAATTGTAGGAACTGTAAAAAACGCAATTCCTGGTGGAACTGTAAAAAAAGGTGATGTTGTTAAAGCCGTTATTATAAGAACCAACCGTGGTGTTCGTCGTGCAGATGGAAGCTCTATTAAATTTGATGACAACGCTGTTGTGATTATCGACAAAGACAAACAACCAAAAGGAACCCGTGTCTTTGGTCCAATCGCAAGAGAACTTCGTGACAGAGGATATATGAAAATTATATCTCTCGCAAACGAAGTGCTATAAGGAGATGACCATATGAACAGTAATTTAAGAACAGGCGACACCGTTGTTGTTATCGCCGGAAAAGATAAAGGCAAAACTGGCAAAATTGTAAAAAGCGATGCTCACAAGGGCCGTGTTACAGTTGCTGGTGTTAACATTGTAAGTAAACACAGAAAAGCGCGTTCGCAAACCGACAAGGGCGGAATCAAAAAAGAAGAAGCGCCAATTGATGTTTCAAATGTTCAAATTATTTGTCCAAACTGTGGAAAAGCAACCAGAATTGGTCATTTGATTGATGCTGATGGCAAAAAACACAGAAAATGCCTTAAATGTAATGGTGTTATGGATGGAGAAAAAAGAGCAAAAACATCAAAACCAACAAAAGAAGCTGATGCAAAAGTAAAAGAAGCAAAAGCCGAAAAGGTTACAGAAAACAAAACAGAAAGAGCCACCAAAAAGGTTCCAACTGTAAAAAGTGCTGGAGTAGCATCAAAAGCTAAGGTCGACACAAGCACAACAAAGAGGAAAACACCTCAAGCAAAATCAACTGCTAAATAATTTTGGAGGAAAAAGTGGAAACAAACACAACAAACAAACCAAGACTTGCTGTTTATTACAAAGAACAAGTTGTTCCAGCATTAAAAAAACATTTTGACTACAAGAACATTAACCAAGTTCCAGGAATTGACAAAATTGTTATTAGTGCAGGATTTGGAGATATTAAGGACAATGCAAAAAGCTTTAGTGCTGCCGTAGATGAACTTGGCCTTATCACAGGCCAAAAGCCAATCGTAACAACAGCAAAAAAAGCGGTTGCAAACTTCAAAGTAAGAGAAGGAATGAAAATTGGAGCAAAAGTTACTCTTCGAGGAAACACAATGTGGGAATTTTTAGATCGTCTTATTGCAGTTGCATTGCCAAGAGTTCGTGACTTTAGGGGAATTTCACCAAAATCATTTGATGGAAGAGGAAACTTTTCCAT
>CAVEAP010000009.1:0-17912 GCA_963613725.1 Mediterraneibacter torques | reverse complement strand
CAACAACCGAAATCAAATAATATCCTTTTGGATTTAATGTTAGTGGAAATGAAATGCTGTTTCCTACAATTTGAGCATACCAATCATTTTCTGTTTCAGAAATGTATTTTCCTTCTTGGTTTTGAATGTAAATTTTGTAAAGAGTTTGTGCTTCACTTTTCCAGGAAACATTGATTTGGTCGGCATTTCTTACAACACTTATGTCGCCCACAATTGTTTGATGTTTTATGGTGTAGGTTACAATGTTGCTTTGTCCATTGTTGATGTAGTCAGAATCGTTAATGGCATAGACATAGACTTTGTGCTCACCCACAACATCTTCGGTGAAGAAGAAGCATGACATAAATCCGTTGGTGGCATTTAGGCTGAAACTTCCCGCATCATTTTCGTTTTTATATACTTTTTGCTCAACATTGTCTTGATAAACAACATAGCTTGTCGCATATTTTACGGATTGCCAAGAAACAGCAATTCGTTTTTTGCTTTCTGTGCTTTGTTGCTCAACCGAAATTTGGGGTGATTCTATTTGCTTGTAGGTGTGAAAATCACCATAGCCCAAAGCACTTGGCTTAAAATATTCATTTGAGCTAAAAGTTTGAACACTGACTTTGAAGTTTAGAGAATCAAAACTGTTCACAACTGCTTTTTCTTCTTCGGTCAAAGTGTAGGAATTGGTTTCAACTTTTTTGGTTAAAATAACATTTTCATTTTCTGAATTTATGATTTTGAGTTCGTGATAAAGTGTGTCTAGTTTGGCACTATCATCAACCGACCACGAAAAAGCCATGTTGTCGTTGTTTACTGTTACAACAGGGGTTTTTATGTCTTGATAAACATCAAAGCCACAATTTTCTGGATCGCTTAGTGCAGAATTGTAGGAAGGAACTTTGAAATAAAGTGCCTGAACCGACACATAATAATAGCCTTGACCAGAAAGATATGAAGTTATATCTCTGGTTGTCAAGCTGAAAGAAAATTTTGACACAACATTTTTAAATTCAGCCTCTTTTGCTTGATTAACTTCATCAATACCTTTAAAAATGTAAACAGCATAACCATTGGCATTTTCAACTGGATTAAAAGACAATATATATTGCCGTGTGCCATCCCCCTCCTTAGTTGTTACTGTTACCCCTGTTGGTGAATCAAGTTCACTTGCAACAGCAGGCTTGCTTGTGTTAAACACAAGTGCAAATACAGCAAAACTTCCAATTAACAACAGCAAAGCAATCAAGATGATTATCCACCTTGACCTTTTTTCTTTGTTTTTGTTTGTTATGTAAACAACTTGAGAGCCTTGCTCTTTTTCTAAATCATGTTTAGCCATAATTTTTTCCTTATTTTAATTTTTTTGTTTAACTTGTTGTTGTTTTTACTGCACTACTACATTTTGGACAAGTGTTGGATAAGAGCCATCAGCAAATGTGAATTGAGCCTTTTGAAGATAAAGTGTTGAGTAAAAGGACAGAGAAATTGAAGTTGTGTTGCCCGACAAAAAGTCTGCAACAACAAGTTCGGTTGCCATAACTCCCTCGGCAGACATACTGCTTTGTGAAGTTAGAAAACTTTTGTCTTTTGCTTGGTCTTGCAATGTTGCTGAGGAGTTTCCAACGCCAGAAATCATTCGGTTTGTTGGATTTTTGCTGAGGTCATAGTAACTGTTTTTTGGAATGTTGCTTTCTTTGTCTGTCGTTCCCAAAATTGCTCCGATATAGGATGGTCCTTCAGCAATATCCCCATTGAAGGTGAAAGAAGTTTTTGTAAATTTCAATTCTCCAATGTTAATGCAATTGATAATTCCACCATTGTATTTGTCGGTTGAATCAGGAATCATTCCTGCATTTTGTGTTCCAACAATTCCTCCAACAACAGCAACACTTTGGTCGCTTGATGCTGAAATTTTTAGATAACTTTCAATTGTGCTGATGGAAATATCACCAGAATTTAGGCAGTTTGCAACAAATGTGTTGATGGCTTCACCAACAATTCCTCCTGAATATGAGTGGTCTTCTTTGCCATTGTTGTTGACAGTGTAAGCATTAAGTTGCGCTTTGTTTGAGCATCCACTTATAACACTTGACACATTTTGTTGTTCAAAATAGATTGTTGTTGTTTGCTCATAAGTGCTTATTGAAGCAGTTTTTAAAACAATTCCCGCAACCTGATTTGCAGACAAGGTTGCATTGTTTGTGCAGTTGTAAATGTTGGCACCATAGCATTCACCAACAATTCCCGCAACTTTTGTTAGTCTTGAACTTTGCCCTGATGATTTCAAAATGGAAATTCCAAAATTTGAAGTGCAGTTTGTGATTGTTGTGTTGCGATAAGAATTTTTTGATGAAACTGTGTTTCCACTTTGATATTCCTCTGTTCCATAGAGTTGAGCCACAAATGTTCCAAAAACAATTGTTTGTGTTCCATAGTCAGTTATGCTAACAACATCGGGATAAACATCTTTGTTTAGGTTAACTTGACAGTTTGCCAAAAGTCCTCCAATCATTTTTCGAGCAACTATTGAAAGATACAAAGAATTTTCAGAAGTTGCTGAGGAGCCATAGGAAAATTTGGAAACTTCTATGTTAAGGTTCATCAAAACCCCTCGTTGTGCATAAAAGTTTGAAGCGTTTGCGGTTTTTCCCAAAGCATTTTTGTTTGCTCCACCTTCAATGACATTAAACAAAGAATAACCATTGTAAATTTGGAAATTTTTGATGGTGTGAATTGTGCCATCTGCCCCCATTCCATCAATTCCTCCTGTGAATGGAACTGAGAACGCAGAACCCAAAGAAAAGTTGTTTACCAAAGCATTTGTTTCGGTTTTTGTTTCAAGTTCAACGTCTTCTTCAAGCCTAAAAAAGCAGTTTGGAATTGTTTTTATGTAATTAAACTTTGTGAGTGCTGAGGAACGATGTTTTGTCCACATTGCATGACTTGGATCTTGTGATTGTGATGCGTTTTCTGTGGATTCTATGACAAAAGGATTTTCGGCTGTTCCATTTCCGCCTGAAAATTTGTTGAACAATTGATGTTCAAGGTTAAATGAAGCACTTCGCAACGCCTCAACATTTGTGTTTGAAGTTACAACATACACCGAAAAGTTGTAGTAACCCAAATCCCACAAAGGAATGTTGTAGTAACTTTTTCCATCTATGTTTGTTTTGTTTGCATCGGAAATAAGAATTTCTTTTGTTTTTTCCGTTACAGAATCAACATTTCCCTCGCCAGTTAGATATTCTGATTGTTGATAAACCAAAACAATTTTGTCGTTCGTAACACTGGTGTTGTTTGTTCTTATTGTTGTCAAATTCATTTCCCATGAAAGTTGCAAACCATCTTCGGAAAGTTTACATGAAGCTACTGGTGCAAATTTTATGGCACTAAATGTTTTTGATTCACTGTAAAGATAAAGCGGTGTGCTGGTGTCATCTTCATATCTTGTGTTGTTTGGAACATAGGCATAATAGGAAACCGTAAGTTCAGCAAAACCATTTTTTTCAATCTTTTCTTCAATTTCATCACTGTTGATGTTAATGTTTTTTCGTTCTGTTGGAAATTCTGTTGTTGTGTTTCCAACGCTCAAAACAATTCCTGCTTTTTCATAAGCATAATCACTTCCCCAAGAAATAACACCGCTGTCCTCAATTTCAAGGTCATTGATTTCGTCTAGTTTTATTACATTTTTAAGAGGAGCTGAGTATTTTGAATTGACATATGAGATTGATTGTTGCTCTTCAGAATTTGCCGTTCCACAGTGTCTTACACGAATTGATTTGAATTCATGAGATAGGTCTGTAACAGTGGCAAGAGTGTTTGAATTTGTGCTACTTTTTATGGTTTTTGTGGAGTTGTCATTAAAAGTGATTTCAATTTCATAGTCATTGTAGGAATAGGAATCTGAGTCATATTCTTTCCACACAAGTTTGCCATTGGACACACTTAGGTTTTGTGGCATTCCGCAAATCACAACATTTAAGGAATTTGAATAATCACTTGAAACAAAATCTCCATTTCCACCATTTTCTGTTCCCATTGCACAAACTTTGATTGTCAAACTTGTTCTTTTGCCAATGTAATCACTGACATAAAAAGGTGTTTCTCTGCCAATTACAACAGACTTGGTTGCTGTTCCTTCTTGATATTCCACTTTGTAACCACTTACGTTAAAAACTCCTTTGTTTTCGGTTAAATCACGATACCATTCAACTTCCCCATCTTTAACACAAATTTCGGTTGGTTTTTGAAGTTTTGTTACATTAAAGGTTGACAAACTTGACACAATTGAGTTTACATAAACACATTCTTCACTTCCACTAAAACTTGTTGAACCAATGGCTTGAATTGTAAAACTGATGTTTCCTTCAAGATTGCTTAAAGCACTTGATGGCAATTTTATTACATTTGAGTCACCCTCTTTTGTGATGCCTTCATATGTTTGTCTTGAACTAATTCCACTGGTTGCCACAGTTTTGTAGCTTTGTGCATTTTCGGAAGGTGTCCATTGAACCGCACCATCAACAATTTTAATGTCCGTTACTGACCTAAGTTTTCCAACTTTAACTGGTGCTTGCCCCATAAACACTTGTGCATTTGATTGAATGTAATAATCTGTCGTTCCAACTGCAATAATGGACAAAGTGTAGTAAGTTGTTGAAATGTCTGCAAGTTCGGTGCTACTCATGTCATAACTGCGCACTCCTCTGCCAATTTCCACAAAAACAGTTGTGGCTTGAGGTGATAGTGGTGAGAACACAAGCGTGTAGCCATTGTCTTGGCTGTTGTTGTTTGTCCATGTGATTTTTCCGTTTTGCATGTTGATTGTTGGAGTGATGTTACGATAAATTTTTTGACCATTGCTTGTTGCTGAACTAATTGTTAGAACCCCATCTTTTTGTTCAAGTTCATCTCCACTAATTTTTGCAACAATTGTGATTGTTAGTTGCCCCGTCAAATTTCCCAAAGTGCCTTTTTGTGCTGACGAATCAATCAAATACATTGAAGTTTCGTCTTCACTTGTGATGGTTCTAAGAGCAGTGCTTCCACCAGTTTGTTGTTTTACCAAAACGGTATATGCAGAAGCACCATCAACTTTGTCCCAAGTGAGTTTGTAGTTTTTGTCAACAAGTTTTTTGCCCGAAGAAGTTTCTTGAACCACCGAAGATGTTCCCGAGATGCCAATTCCTTGAACTGTGTTAAGTCTTCTTATTTTAACTTTGTCTGATATGTCGCCGTTAATGTAATCTCCTTCATTTACGGTTTGAATTTGTATGGTATATTCACTGGAAGAAAAACTGTCGTCAAAAGTAAAACTTGCAAGTTGTTGAACTTTGTTGTATTTCAAATCTTCACTGCCTGATGCTTGATAAATTTTAACACGATATTGCGCTTGAGCAACTGAGTCCCAAACAACTGTGTTGTAATTTTCTTCATTTGCGGTTGTTGACAAGGTGTAGATTTTCATTGATGAAGCATCGGCTTTTCCAAGTTTTGTGCAAACTTTTTCAACGCTTGTTTCACTTGAAACAACTGCACCACCAGAGCCAATTGCTGTTATTGAAATTCCATAGTCAGCAGGAGCAATTCCTCCCATATCCCAACTTGTTCCTTCAATTGTTTGAGTAACAAAATTTCCTGTGTTTGTGTTACGATATCTGATTGTATATTTTTCTACGGCTGTGTTAACACCGTTGATTTCACTGGAAACTTGATTCCAGCAAAGAACTCCATTAACAAGTTTTAATTCTGGAGTTGCAAGTTTGTAGAGGTCAGCCCCACTGATTGAGATTGGAGAGTTAATGTAATTGCTCTCACCCAAGGCTTTTACTGTGGCACGATATTTTCCTGCCGAAAGCCCTTGATTGAAAAGCAATGACGCCTCGATGCACCATTGTGATGCTCCGCTTTGACAATCTACTGTTGTGGTGCCAACCACAATTTCTGAACTGCCATAATATGTTAAGTAAATTTCATAATTTAAAGCATTTAATATTGTTTTTCCAACAATTCTTTGGAAGTTTGGACTGGAAGAATCTTTGTCCAAACTTGGAGAACCTGGCCTTGTAAGTCGTGAAAAGTTTTGCGCAACACTGTAGGAAGAATCCAAAAGATAAACAGTTTGCCCGTCAGACAAAGTTACTTTGTTTGGGCTGTCTGATTCAGAATTTTGTTTTACAAGGGTTTTTACGCTAACTGCCGATGTTGAACCCGCACTCATTTGAGTGTCTGTTGGTTCATAAACAAGACCATCAGAACCATAAGAGCCAACTTGAATTTTGTTTTTTCCGCCAATCAAAATTTCATAGTCAAGCAAACTTTCAAACGAAGATTCAACATTTGTTGAAGCGTCCCAAACAAATTTTCCGTTTTCAATTCTTAGATTTTGTGGAGTTGCAAGTTTGTAAGGTGTAACAATGTTTGACTTTTCAGAATTAAGATATTTCAAACTGCTTACATCATTTGTGGCATTCACATAGAACCTGTATTGAGCATAGCCAACATAACTGGTTAAATATTCAAACAAATCACAAGAATTGCCCGTTTGATTAAAGGTTTCAACAACGCCTTGAATGTTTGTGTCATAAACACTGATTTCATAATAAGTTGTGTCAAGCGAAAACTCTCCTGCTTCCCATTTTAGCACTCCGCTGGAATCAAAAGATTTTATGATTGGTGCTGATTGTTTGACAAAAGTGTAGCTATCTTTGTTTGAGTCATTGACAACAATTTCATCACCATCACGAATTTTAAAGCCATCGCCAAGCCCACGAACAGTTACAACATAGTTGCCCGCTTCTTTGGTTTTGTCGTTGTTGCTGAAAGAATAGGTTAGTTGTTCTTTTGGCAAATTTTCATTAACAAGAGTTGTTCCGTCTTTTGAGATAACAATGTGATAACCTGTTGCATCATCAATGCTGTCCCACCCAACATCACCAAAAGAGTTTTTAAGAGTTACTTTTTCAATTTTGTGAACTTCAAGTTTTGCTGGAGCAACACTTTCAACCGTAACCAATTGATTGTTTTCATCATAATAGCTCACTCTAGCAACAACTGTTATTACGTTCACATTTTGAGCATCTGTGAATTCGCCATCAGCAACAAAACTCATTGAACTGCAATCAAGTGTTAAAGTGTTGCTTCCGCTTGATGAAACAATTTTTGGAGTTTTGTAGTTGGAATTTTCTGGGTTGTTGGTGTCTGGGTTTCTGCCATTCACATAAACAGCATAACTTGTTGCGTTTTTAACAGGACTCCAAGACAAAGTGTTCCCCTCAATTTTAAGGTTTGTTGGAGTTGCAAGTTTTTCTATTTCAATGTTTTGCACAATGCTGTCAAGAATTTCTGCTCCATTTCCAATGCTTTGAATTTTGATGGTGTAAGGGCTAACTTTAATTTCTTGCTGTGAAATGTCAATCGAAAATCTGCCATTTTCTTCGGTGTAGCCCTCAGTGATTTCTTTAATCAAATATGGAGTTGGTGAAGAAGTGGTTGCTTTTGACCACACAAAAATTTTGTATTTTTTTGCAGACGAAACCTTTTTCCATGAAAGTGTTTCATCACTAAACAAAACATCGGTTGGTGCTGAAAGTTTTTCAAAAGAAACAGGAGCAAATTCTCGTGAATCAAAAAGTTTTAGTTCCTCATTTCCTTTTGTTATGATTTCAAATTCATAAGTTCCCGCCTCAAAGGTTTCTGGAATAAACCAAGAAATGCTACTTTGATTTTTTTCTTCCAAAAACTCCGCAATGTCAATTTGTTCACCACGAATTGTTTTTGTTCCTTGAAAAGAAGTTTTGAAAACTTGTAGTTCATAATCAGCATCAGCACGCCCTGTGGTTGTTGCCGTAATTTTGTTGCCAACAACTTTGGCTTCACTCACATTTGGCAAAATTTCAAAACTGTAGGAATCTGATTCAGCCGAATTTTCATAAAGTGTTGTGTAGTCATCTTCTGTTACTACCGATTGAACAGTAACTTCATATTTTCCCGCTTCGGTAACTTTGAAGTTGGTGGTTCCCAAAACTTGTGATGATAGCTCCTCGCCATCTTTTTTGATGTGCAAGCAATATTTTGGGTTGTAGGTAACAAAATTGTCTTTTGCGGTAACACTGTTCCATGTTAGGCTTGAAGTTTTGTCATCATAGGTCAAGCCAGTTGGTGCTTGCAAGGTTTGGACTTCTCCCACGATTGTAACAAAGCAAGTGTCAGTGAAATTTCCATAGTCACTTTTAGCAAGCACTTCCACTGTTACCGTTTTTTTGTCATCAATAACTTTTGCCTCCAAAAGCCCTGTTTCAGAATTAAGCGTTACATGCTTGTCCGCTTCAGTGTCGCCAACAGGAAGTGAATAACGAACAATTTTGTTTGTTGCCTCTAATGGCATCAACTTCACCGCAAGTTGAATTGTGTCTCCTTGTTTTATGGTGTAGTTGTTTTGCACAAAGTTCAAACTTGTTACTGGAATGTTTTCTTCGCCACACGCTGAAAACACAGGCAAGCAAAAAGCAAATATAACAAGCAGTGCAACATATTTCAGTGTCCTTAAAATTGTTTTTGTTTTCTCCATTTTTTTCTCCCAGTTTTGTTTTTTTGATTCCAACTTTTGCGGTCAAACTCAAAAACAAATTTTCTTTGTTTTAGTTTAACCAAAGTTTACGCTTTTATTATAATATAATAAACAAAAAAAAGCAAATGAAATAAGCATATTTTTTCGACATTTTTGTTGAAAATTTTTTCACTATATCAACATTTTTTTATAAGATAATGCAACATTTTTCAAACAAAATAAGCAGTTTTTTGCACTCTTTTTTTGCAAAAATGCGATTTTGAACGCTTTTTTCACACTTTTTTGCGTTTTTTTGAGGTCAATTTTTGCAAATGCAAATTTGTGTTATTTAAAAAATAGTTTAGCAGGACTTGGGGATGTCGATTGGGTACTACTCTCAAACAGAGTGGTTAACGAGATCCTTCAAAGAAAGCCCCCGAAGATAGGTTCAGGATGACCCTAACTTTTCGCTCTGGAGGACACAAGTGTCCAGATACGCTCGACTTCGCTCGGTATGACAATAGCTTTGTGGTTCTTTTGTGCTTATTCTATAAGGAACAAAAAAACAAGACCGTTTTTGGTCTTGTTTTTTGTGGTTTTAAAGTAGGTAAAAGTTAGATAACCCCACTTGGTTTTGTCAAGGACACAAGTGTCCAGATACGCCCCACATGACATCAACCTAAATTGAGGGGCAGAACTGCTGACGCAGTTTCTGGCAAATTTGCAAGCAAATTTGGCGGTATGACAATAAGGGTTGGGGTTCTCTCGTGCTTTGGGGATAAGGTAGAGTTAGGTGGCAGACACACAATGTGTCCAGATACGCTTTGGTGTGTTGCCTTTTGGCACTTACTTCGGTATGACAAAAATTTGAATGTTTTGTTTGAGTGTTTTTGGGCGGAGAAGTTTTGGAAGATGTTAAGATAGCACTCCACTGTTGGATGTTTTGGCAGCAACCAATCCTGAGCCATTACAGGTTGGACAAGTAATTTTTCCAGAGCCATACTCAATACTGTTTCCCCAAACACTTGTATGTCCACTTCCTCCACACTTTTCACATCCATATTTTTCTTTCCACAAATCACCACCTTTCTTTTCTGCTGTGTATCCGTCACCACCGCAATTGTCACAAACAAGTTTTCCTTTGCCTTCACATGTGCCACATTTTTTCATTAAATAGTCTTTAAGAAGGGTTTCAGCCCACTTCATGTCGCTCCAATTACCGTTGCTGGTAAGTTCCACAATTATGTTGCCACTCCAAGAAGTTAATTTTGCTTCACCACTACCACCAAGATTTTCATGGCGTTTTGGGCCAATTGGCTCTAACCCATCCTCCCATGCTATGTCATTATATATGAATGGCCCTTTTCCTGACAAGGTAATACTTCCACTTCCTCTATGGGACCATGTTTGAGTTCCATTCTCTTCCTCAACAGTAATCCATTTACCTTGATCTTCTTCATGAGAACCAATTTGGTTTCCATCCTCATCATAGTCATATACAGTAACCCAATGTGCTTCCCACTTTTCAACATTTTTGTAGTTTTTGACAGAGCCATTTCCAGAGCCATCAAACCGGAAAGTTGTTGTAACATTGTGAGCAAAATCGGAATCACCAACAAATGCTACCATTCCCATCTTCCCTGAGTCTCCTGTTGCAGTAACATGAGCAGAGCCCTCATAGCTCACGCTTTGACTAGCTGATTCTTTCCAAAGTGCTGGTTGAGTTATGGTTGCATCTGAAATTGTTGGAGAAACACTTTCGGGCAGTAACCCTTTTCCACAAAGTGAAGTCCCCGCAAACACTGAATAAAAAGTTAAAGATATGTTTGAAATTGTTGTAACCAGTTCTGAATCTGCTATTTCTGGGCCAACTCCTAAAGAAATTGAATTTTTGGACACTTGAATAAATACCGTTGGAATCATAAAATAGAGCAAAGGAGGAACATTTTCAGACACACAAAGTGGTTCGCCTTCCCAAATTTTATCTTTGACAACTTCTTCACCACGTGCATTTGTGTAGTTTCCACTTAATTTAACATTCCATTTGTCGTTATTATCGCTATTTTTTTTACATGAAAAATTATACATTTCATCACTTGAATATGTTACAGATCGTATGTAAGCTCTTTTTCTTAGATATACTTCGGCATTTACTGTCATTGTTTTGGCTTGCTCACCACTGTCCGAAACACTGACTTGGTTTAAACCACTGATTTTTTCAATTTCTCCACTTGTTTCATTTATGTCATAATTTACTGTGCCAATTTCTTTTTCCCCATAATTGAACAAAATTTTTCCACTTGTTAGCATTTCGTTCTGTGAAATAGTTGGAACACTTGAAATGTTTGGAGTGAAAGACTCAATGTAGGTAATGTTAACCGTTTTTGTGTAATAATAACCAATTTCATAATAAGTGGAGGAAGGGCAAACTTCCACCAAAACATGGTTTGTTCCAAGTTGGAACTTCCCTTTTGAACTTTCAAAGACAATTCCACCATTAACAAGATGGTCAGCAAGTGCTGAAGCACCACCACATTGTGTTGCAACGCCTTCATTAGCCATTAGTGCATCCCACGATTTTGGATCTATGGTGTAGGTGGCTGAACGCCTTTCTTGAAGACTTTTTTCATAGAACTCTGTTACCTTGATGTCTTCAACTTCCTCACCCCACATTTTTTGCTGTAAATAAACCGAAGTGATTAGGTTGTTGGTGTAGGTTGTTGCACCAAAAGCATTGAAAATTTCATCTCCAGAAGACCGTTCACTGTTGTCTTGCCCCGCCAAAGTGATTGTTGCTCCGCTTTGTGTGATTAACAAATCAGCGTCTTTGTTTGAGTAGATTTTACGATATACAAATTGATATTCACTGCTTTCGTTGCTGTCAAAAGTTGTGCCATTTCCTGTTAACTTGTATTTGATGCTATACACCCCACCAGTGCGCTGTTTCAAAATCTTATTAAGAGCAGACACTATCGACTGTGGCTCGAATAATTCCCCAGAAATTATTTGGCTTTCAACACCAACAACTGTAATTGTCCAAGACTTAACATAGTTGGCAGGAATGGATTCGCTATAGCGCCGATTAAAGCCCGCCATTTCACTGACTTCTATTGCAGAACCAGTGTTATTGCCATAGGATGGTGCTTGTCTTTCCGCCGAAGATTCATCTATGTAGTCAGCATTTACCATTGACATTCCGTTGTATGAGTTTTCGAAGCTGTAAGTTACTGCAATGTCACGGAGGTCAGATAGTTTTAGGATTAACTTGAATTCTGAGGTCCATTTGTCTTTTCCATAAACCCTGAATGTTTTTTGGCTGACGCCATTTACCTCATAAAACGGCCGAACACTGAATTTCCATGTTGTGTTTGTTGCCCATATGTTGTAATTCTCATCCTCAAACATAAAGGTTCTTCCGTTTGTGCTTCTGTATTGCGACCACATTTCCTCAGCAAGATTTATGCTCCCTGACTTAAGGTCAAACTCAAATTCCTCCTTAAACTCATTATCCCCATCAAACACCTTGATTTGATAGTGCGTTGGGTTGATTTTAAGATTTTCTTTGGTGCTGTAAGAGAAACGAAGCGGAATGGAGGCAGGTCTTAACAAACCAATATATTCGCCATCATACACTTCCTCATTTGTCCACTGTGAACTGTTATTTGGATTCATTTCGTCAACGCTTGGACTGGTTGCATAAACTCTGTGGAAAAACAGCAAATCACGAGAACGCATTTGACTGTCCGTCCAGATTGAATCATTTTCTTTTAGTGAAACAGTGATTTCAAACGTGATTTTTTGACCATTTGTCACGTCAGTTCCTTTGGATAGAAAATAGTTGTAGATGTCTGAATAGAAATTGTAGTTTTCGGTTGAACTTGCACTGTCAATACGATTGGAAGCGTTGGTTTTGATGTTTGTTAGATTTTTTGTGAACATTACCACATCACCCCATTTGGCGTTAATCACAAAAGTTAAGCCAAGGTCGGAACCATTTGTGTTGTCATAGGTGTCTGAAAGATAGATGTAAGGGTCATAGACAAGATAAGTGAACATTATTGCAGTTTCAGAAACATCCCCATCATAAAGATTTGAGGTAACATTTTTTCCATCAATTTTAAATGTGTTATCTAGCCCATTTTCTTCATCATCAAGTGATGTTCCACCATCCAAAAGCCCCAAGAAAAAGAATTCTTGCTCATTGTTGCCATATTCATTTTCAACCCATGAAAGTTGTTTTTTGAAAATGATTTCTTTGCCATTGCCATCATTTGCAATGTTGCCTGTGTTTTTGTTTGGCTCGGTTTTTGAAAAAGCAAGATAGGAGGACAAATAGTCAGATTCCAAACCAACAAACATGTTGTTTCCGCTGGTGAATTGTGTTGCAAGAAAATCGTTTGGCTGAACATCATCGGTTGAAACATAGATGTCTTGACCAATTGGAGTGCTGTAAAATCCCCAAATGTCCATTTTTGTTGCACTACGCTTTACTTCGCTTAGTGTTGTTGTTTTTAGGTCAACACTGTTAAGCAAAATTTGTTGCAAAAATGAATGAGTTGAGGTTGAACCTTGATAGATGTTGCTGGTTTTGAAGTCAACAACTTTGTTGTTTTGATAGGTTGTGTGAATAAGATAGTTTTGAAGTTCACTGGTGTGGTAGGCACGAGAAGCAAAAGTTAACTTGTGTGGCACAAACTCGGTGATGAAAAGTTGATACAAACTTTTTCCGTTTATGTTTGGAATGTTGTAATAACTTTGATAACCATCAAGAGTCGATTCATCCAAAGTTATTGTTAAGGTTTTTATTCTGTCCCCACTGATTTTCAGTAAATCATCCTCAAACCAACTGCCTTCGGTGATTGGGATGTTTATGATAATTGCATTGCCTGTTGCATCATAACAACTTGTTGGAGAATAGGTTTTTCCAGCCAAAATGTCAATGTCGCCTTTGACAACATAAAGCACAAGTGAGTTTGCATATTCACTGACATTTGAAATTGTTAGTGTGATTTTTGTGTCGGTTACGATATCTCCATAATATTCAACATATTTAAGAACTGGCGAGCCACTTTCATCATATTCAATTATGGTCTTGTCAATTTTATCATTTCCATAGTTACCTTCAAACACAACATTTGCAATGTTTGGAACAGCAAGCCTTACGTGGTGATAGAACAAAACTGTTCCCACACTGTTTGCTGAAACCAATGTTTTGCCTGGCTCGTTTGGATCTTCAAACTCAAATTCTGGGGTAAGAATTTTTCCACGAAGAAGATAGGAGCCTGAAACGTTGTAGTAAATTGAATTTTGATTGTTTGTTGAATATTCATCAAAAAGCCATCCAAGTTTTAGCGGAATTGCACTGAATTCCACCGTTGTGTAGGAAGTTTTTTGGGCATAACTTGATGTTTCGCTGTTTGAAACGTAATATTCTTTTAACTTGTTTGTGTTGAGGTAATTTACATCGTTTTGTGAGTAATTGTTTGAAAATTCTGCCAACTCTGTTCCAAATTGTTCGGTGTAGGTTTTACCTGAACCAGTGCGGGTGTAGGAATCATAAACTGTGATGTGAAAAACATTTGCACCATTCCAATCAATTTTAAGATAGATTGCACTGTGTTCGCCATTTGCATTCTTTTCGGTTGTTTGAAGCATAATCATGGCATAGGTCCACCCTTTTGCACAAGCGTTTGGCCCCGCAATAAAACCACCATCATCTCCAAGTTTCATGGACAAATAAAGGTTGTAGTAAACATTGTTTTTAACAATGTCAAAGTCGTCATCTTGTGTAACATAGTAGTAATATTCTTGCCCTTTTTGGTTTGCTTTTAGTGTTGAATAGGCTGTTGAAATTCCAAAAGTTGGAGCATCAAGACCTTTTGCAACAACTTTTTGATAGTCGGTGATGTTTGAATCTAGCACAAATTCACTAAAATTGTTTGACAAAACTTGGAATTGGAAATTGTTGATAAACTTGCTTACTCTGCTTACAGTAAAGCCCAGCAAGTTGCTTTCTTCTTCGGTGTCAAACCTGTAGCTGTAGGTGCATGCGGAACTGCTTTCGTTCATGTAAATTTTTCGTTGTTCTTCAGACAAAACAATTGGAAATTCAATTTTGCCACCTTTTAGCCCAATTGTTGGTTCTGGATCAACTGTGTTGATGATTTTTATTTGTGGCATGTTTGTGATTGTTGAAGCATTGTATTTGAAAACGGAATTATAAAAAGCGCAAGACCATGAGAATGTTAGATTGAAAATTTTTCCTTCTTCATTCAAAGAGATTGTGTCGTGGTCGATTTGCATCAATTTGATGTAGTGAAGCATTGCAACATCGTTTTGGTCGGAAGATTTGTGGGTTGAATCTTCAGCAATATCATCAACCTTGTTTCCATAGACTCTGAAATAATGTGCACCATAGGTATAACGAAAAATTCCAGCATAGATGTCGGTTGACTCACAATTTTCTTTTGGCCAGAAGAATGAAGAAATGTCAATGTAAATGTAGCCATCGGCAAGCGGATTTTGACTTACTGGAGTGAAGGTGCCTCCAAGTCTGGTCATTTGTGCCGCCAAAGTTTTGTCTTCATTTGCCTCGCCCGTTTGCGAATGTCTTAGGGTGTAAGAAGTTGGATAGCGAGTTGCGTTTTCCTTGAAGTCTTGAATTCCATCTACCTTGAATTTAAGATAAACAGCACGCTTTGTTTCGTTTTCTGCCCATGCAGTTTTGTTTTCATTTTTAAATTGTTGAGAATCATTTTCATGAATCATTTTGGTGTCGCCATAAGATGGATATTTTGTTTGATATGCCAAATCATCAATGTAATCAACAACTGTAACCTCGCTGATAATCCAAGAAGCCACAATAAGTTTGCTGTCTGAAAACAAAATTGCATCTTCATAAAGAACTTTGTCGTGTTCTTGATTGTAGGTGCTTACAAGCGACAAAGCAATGAAATATCCGCCCGAAAGAAGTTCATCGGCTTTAAACCAATCGGCTTCAGCATAATATTTGAGCAATTTGTTTAGGTTGAACGAATAACTTGCATTTTTTGTTTGTCCACCATCAACTTGAAGTGTTTGTCCATCTTTGCCATACAAAAACATGTTGAAAGTCATGTTGTAACTGCCCGCTTCTTGATTTGTCCATTCATCTAAATCTGCTTGACTGAACTTTTGATAAATATAATCGGTTCCAACAATTTTTTTGTTGTTACTTGCTATTCCAAACAAACTTTTTACTTGGTTAAAACTTTGATAGCGATAAGAACTGTAAATATTGTTGTCAACACGCAAAACTTCAAGACTAAATTCAACGCCAGCTTGTCCGTTGACAGTGCCATCTTTCCAAAGCCTTGCATCATTTGAATAGTATTTGTTGAAAAGGTTGGACAAATTAACCTCTCCAGCAACATCATTATCGGTGTCGGCAGTAAGCCAAGTTGTGTCGTTTCCAAGAACACCCCCTCGGGTGATTTGTGTTTTCCAAATAAATTCTGGCGATGAAAGTAAAATGTTGTTGGTTAAGTCATAAACTTTTTCATAGAGTGGCAAATCAAGCCAACCATCAACAACGGCATAGAGAGAAACGGTGTTTGAGTTTGTTTTTGTGCTGTTGTCCGCCCAAAGAATATTGCGAAGATTGTAGCTGAAAGTTTTCATGTCGGTTCCAACACTTTTGTAAGGTTCCATTGAAATTTTCATGTTGTTTACGAGAATAATGAAAGTTATTTCACAATCTTGCCTTGTGTTGTTTGTGAAATTCCATTGAAAAGCACCATATTGCTGGTTTGAATCATTTGGATTGTTGTTTAAGCCGACATTTGAAATGTAAAGGTCTGTGTAGCCTTGTTTCCAAGTGCCTTGCCAAAACTTGAATGAAGTTTCTTGCTCTGTTATGAAGTCATTTTTGGTTGCATAGGTGTCAATAAATTCATAGGAATTTGCACTGCTGTCATTTTTGAAGAATTTTGTGGCTTGAACGCCCGATTGTCCTTTGAGTGATTGGCCGTTTCTGGTTAAATCGACAAAACCTGAATTAAAGGTGTAGATGTCTGTAATTTCTTGTGTGCTGTAAATGTGATACAAGTCATTGAATTTAAGCGCCGTTCTTTCAACTCCATTGTCATCCATTGTTACAAGAGTGAACATTGGAATTGCCTCAAATGACTGGTCAATTTGTTCATCAAAAAGTTTGCTGGATTTTTCGTCATCAAGTTCATAATGAACGGAATAGATGCCCTCATCATTTGCAACATAAGTTACTTTGACATAAGCACTGTAAAGTTTGGCTTCTCCAGCCGAATTTTTCATTGTAACTTGATAGTGAATTGTTGAGTTTAGAGTTGGATCTAACACAATAACATAGAAATCAGAGATGTCAACATATCCACCCATTTCTTCTATTTCTTGATTATACCAATGATAGCCAAAATTGCTTCGGGTTTCAAAAATGTAGCTTCCATTTTTTTGAATGAGGTCGGCGTGAACTGTTCCAATGTGGTGAGTATAAGAAATTGCTTTTGTTTCACTAAGAGAGCTGTTGAGAATAAATTTGTTTAGGTCATCTTCACTTGAAATCCATTTTGTCTTGAAAGTAAAGTTTGCATAACTCATTAGCTCAATGTTTTTAAGCAAAAAGTTAAACACCGAAACAGTTGAATCAACTTTTCCGTCTTTGCCTTCAACCGTTGTGGCAGATTCTTTCCACAAAAATTTTTCGTTTTCATCAAAACACCAAATTTCAAAATTTGCACCAATTTCACTGATTCCATGCTGAATTTTTAAGTCGTAAAGCGTGTTGTAATCGTTTGTGCGATATTCAATTGCATCAAGTGATGTGGCGTTAATCATGTGGCGTTGATAAATTGCAATTTCACTGATGTTGCTTTCGCCAAAATGATAGTCAAAAAGGTTTGTGTCGCTGTAATAAATTTGGTCTCCAACTGCAATAAGTTTTAGGTTGTAATAACCTGGGTTCAAGTTGAAACCTTGTGTTTCAACATCAAACAAATTTACTGACAAAACTTGAATTTCTTCAGAAATCGCCGAACTTACACTGAAACCTGTGAGTTGCGACTTGATTTCATTTGTTAAAGCCAAATTGATTTGGGCCATTTCGGCACTGGTTTTTTCAACTGCATTTTGAAATGTAATTTGAACTTTCCCATTGTTCTCAACAAAATTTGCAACTTTTAGGGTTGTTCCAAAAGTTTTGTTTACATTGTTAAATGCTGTTAAAACTTTGTTTTTGATTTGCGAAGTGGAAACTGCTGATGAAGATGAAACTTCAATTACGTTTCCAGTTTGATAAAAGTAAATACGCAAAGATTCAATTCCTTCGATTTCATCAAACATTTTTCTAACAGTTTTTATG
>CAVEAP010000008.1:4111-18174 GCA_963613725.1 Mediterraneibacter torques | reverse complement strand
GTCACTTGAAGATGACCTTTTAAGGCTTTTTGGTGGCGACCGTCTAAAACGCATCAGCCAATTTTTCAGAATGGATGAAGACACACCTTTTCAAATGAAAATGCTTTCACACCAAATTTCAAACGCACAAAAAAAGGTGGAAATTCGAAACTACTCAATTCGTCGTCACCTTTTGGGCTATGATGATGTTATCAACCAACAAAGAAGTTTGATTTACAAACAACGCAACGAAATTTTGGATGGGGAAGATGTTCACGCACAAATTTTGGAAATGTTTCCAGAAGTTGTTGAAAATGCGATTTTAAGTGCCGTTGACCCAGACAAGCCAAGTGTTGATTGGAGTCTTGAAGAAATCAACAACTCGCTTGAAGACAGCTTGTTCCCAAAAGAAACAAATTTTGTAACTGAGCAAATGCTTGAGGACATTTCATCAAAAGAACTCATAGATGAAATTTTGCAAGAAGTTTTAAGGCGTTATGACGAAAAGAAAAAAGAATTTGAAGAAATTGGAATTCAATTTGCTGTGGTTGAACGCATCATTCTTCTTGACATTGTTGACCGTGCATGGATGGAACACATTGATGCAATGACAACATTAAGGCATGAAATCACAACACAAAGTTTTGGAAACAAAGACCCTGTTGTGTCCTACAAAAAAGAAGGTTTTGACATGTTTGAACAAATGGTTGAGGGCATCAGAACAAAAACCGCAACCATCATGCTCAATCTCAGCAAGCCAACAGTTGAAATCAAACAAAACTCAAACACAACTCAAAACACAGTTGCAAGTCAAGAAAAAATGCCACAACAAACTTCAACCAATGCACCAATTTCTCGTGAACCAGCAAAAAGCACCAAGGTTGTTGGTCGCAATGAAAGTTGCCCTTGTGGTAGTGGCAAAAAATACAAAAATTGTTGTGGAAAAGATGAATAATTTACTGCAAAAATTTGCAAAAACAGTGTTTCAAAAATGTTTTAAGGGCATTTTGATGATATAATCACTGTTTTTGTTTGCTTTTTAATGCGAAAAAACACAAATTAAAAATTAGGTTGGAAAAAAAGATGACTGTTGATCAAATAAAAGAACAATTAGAAACAACAAAAAAAGTGCTTAAAGACATTGAAGTGCTTTTTCCGTCAGACAAACTTTTAAGCCAAAAGCAAGAACTTGAAAAAATGCAACAACAACCAAATTTTTTTGCAGACCGAAAAAATGCAGAAAAAGTTGGAAAGCAAATTTCAGCATTAGAGCAAAAACTTTCGGCAATCAAAACAATGAATTCGCAATATGAAATTATTGATTCTCTTGTTGAGGAATGCACAGATGAAGACACCGACATTTTAAAAGACCTTGAAGTTGAACTAAAAAAATTAACAAAAACTTCAAACAGTTTGCAACTTGAAGGGCTTTTTTCTGGGAAATATGACCACAATTCTTGCATTTTAACCATTCAAGCGGGGGCAGGTGGCACAGAGGCGTGCGATTGGGCGGATATGCTTTTCAGAATGTATCAACGCTATTGCCAAAAACAAGGTTACAAATTTGAAGTCTTAGACTACAACGAAGGCGATGGTGCAGGAATAAAAAGCGTAACAATTTTGGTTGATGGCGAAAACAGTTATGGCTATTTAAAATCTGAACGTGGAGTTCACCGACTTGTAAGAATTTCACCATTTGACAGCAACAAACGCAGGCACACAAGTTTTGCTTCGGTTGAAGTTATGCCACAAATTGAAAATAGTGCCGAAATTGAAATCAAGCCCGAAGACCTTAAAATTGATGTTTTCCGCAGTGGAGGACATGGAGGGCAAGGGGTTAACACCACCGACAGTGCTGTTAGAATAAGACACCTTCCAACAGGAATTGTTGTGCAGTGCCAAAATGAGCGAAGCCAAATTCAAAACCGAGAAAACGCCCTTTGCGTTTTGCGTGCAAAACTTGCTCAAATCGAGGAAGAAAAAGAGCAAGCAAAACTAAATCAAATCAGAGGAAATTTGAAAAAAATTGAATGGGGAAGCCAAATCAGGAGTTATGTTTTTTGTCCTTACACAATGGTAAAAGACCACCGAACTGATTGGGAAACAAGTGATGTTTTTGGTTTTGTTGATGGCGACATTGAAGATTGCATTGAGCAGTATCTAAAACAATCGATATAAGGTAAAAATGATGAATTATGAAGAGCAAATGAATGAAAAAATAAAAGAATTAAGGCAAAAAAAAGTTGTAAAAATTTTGGCATTTGAAAGCAGTTGCGATGAAACAAGTGTTGCGGTTGTTGAAAATGGACGAAAAGTTCTTTCAAACATTGTGGCTTCACAAATTGACATTCACACTCGCTTTGGCGGAGTTGTTCCAGAAATTGCCAGCAGAAATCACATTTTGGCAATAAACACTTGTCTTGAGCAGGCTTTAAGTGAGGCAAATTGCACACTTGAGGACATCGATGCAATTGCGGTAACTCAAGGGGCAGGGCTTGTGGGAGCGTTGCTTGTTGGTGTCACCAGTGCAAAAGCACTTGCCTATGCTACCAAAAAGCCACTTATTGCGGTCAATCACATAAAAGGGCACATTTCAGCAAACTTTATTGCACACCAAGATTTAACTCCGCCTTTTGTGTGCCTTATTGCAAGTGGTGGACACACTGCAATTGTGAAAGTTGTTGACTTCAATCGCTTTGAACTTTTGGGGACAACTCAAGACGATGCAATTGGTGAGGCTTTTGACAAGGTGGCAAGAATAATTGGTTTGGGTTATCCGGGTGGGCCAAAAATTGACAAAATGTCAAAACAAGGAAAAGCAAATCTAACTTTTGTAAGTCATGATGCGTTTGAAAACACTTTTGATGTTTCTTACAGTGGGCTTAAAACTGCGGTTATCAACTATGTTCACAGCAAGCAACAAAAAGGTGAAGAAATTGATGTTGCAAATATTTGCGCTTCTTTTCAAAAACAAGCAGTTGATTTGGTTGCTCAAAAAGTTGTAAATGCTGCCCTAAAATGCGGTCTTAACACAATTGTTCTTGCTGGGGGAGTTGCTGCCAACAGTTGTTTGCGACAAACTTTGCAAGAACTTTGCGAAAAAAACAACTTAAATCTCAAATTTCCGCCACTAAATCTTTGTGGTGACAACGGAGCAATGATTGGTTCGCTTGCCTATTTTAACATGTTTTCAGAGGAACCAGCAAAATTAGATATGTCGGCAAAACCAAACATTTCATTAACTTAAAAAACAGGAGAAAAAACTTATGGAATTATTTGTTGCAGGTTGTAGCACAAGTTGGACAGAACGCTACAACAGTTGCTATATGATTGATGGACACATTTTGTTTGATGTGGGTGGTGGCACACCAAAAAATTTGGTAAAGCATTTTGGTGAAGAAAAAATAAAACAAATTGACACAATTTTTATCTCACATTTTCATGGGGACCACATTTTTGGGCTGGGTTACTTTATTAGTGACCGAACACGAAACCCGGGGAAAAAGAAGTTAAAAGTCATCAGCAAAAAAGGGATTAAAACAGCCATAAAAGCCCTTATGCCATTTTGTAGCACAAAAAAACTTGAGGTTGATGAATTTTTGGATGTTGTTGAACTGAAAGACCAAGAAAGCATAAAAATTGGGAAATACAAAGTTACAGCACACAAACTAAATCATGGACTCAGTGATGATTTAGGGTTTAGCCTAGATGATGGCAAGCAAATTTTTGGCTACACAGGTGACACCGCTTTTGATGAAAACCTAAAAAGATTCACAAAATTTTGTGATTGTGCCATGTGTGATGTAAGTGCCTTGAAAAACGCTTCAAATCACATGGGTGCGGAGGGATTTTTGGAACTACAAAAAATGTTTCCAGAAAAAAATCTTTATGCTGTTCATTGCACTGAGCCAGTTTTTAGGCAAGCAAAAGAATTAAAAATCAACATTTTAAAACAATCAAAAACTTATGTGATTGAAAACAAAAAATTAAAACTAAAAAAATCAAACCAAGCCTAAAAACCCCTTTCAAAAAACAAAAAAATTCAAAATTTAAGCAAATGAAAAAACAAAAAGAACCCAACAAAAATTTGGGTTCTTTTTAATTTAAAAATCAAGTGTTGTTTGTTTCGTGGCAGAATGATAATGTTGCTTTTTTAACCTCAGAACATTGTAGGAAAGATTATTTCCCGAGGCATCAAGTTCTTTTGCATACAAATATATTTCAGGTGCAAGTTTGTGACAGTTTTTTAAAATGTCTTCAGCCAAAGGCGAACCGTCAAATGTTTTTTCAAATTTTTTGATTTGCCAGTCAAGTTGCTTTAAAAGTTTTGTGCCAGATTCAAAAAGTTCTGCCGAATTTTCAAGTTCAAAGCAAGCAAACGAAACGAGTTGTTTTTTTGCATCTTTGTTAATGTTTGGGTTTTGTATTAGTTGAAAAACAACATCTGAACTGGTTTTTCTGGCATCAATTTCCATTGAATTAAAAAAATATTTGTCATTTTTAAACACATCCCAAAAAGGCAAAGTGATACCACAAAATTCAAAAATTTGTTGAAAAGCCATAATTTTATATTTTATGTCAACATTTTCATTTCCAGTTAAAAATTCTTTCATAAAGTAAAATTGCTTAAGGTGTTGGCTTTCATGAATCAAACTTTTTGACATCATTCCATAATTTTGTCCATAATATTTTTGTTCCAAAAATGTTTTTTTGTTGCAAATTTTAACTTCATTTTTACAATTTGAGGATGCAATATAATTGTCAAAAAAAGAATTTGCTGTTTCAACAAAAAGTTTTGGATGTTCAAATCCGTTTCGGTCTGCCAAAACATTTAAAACATTTTCAGCCGTTTCAGAATTTTGTTCCGCCCCTTTTTCATAAAATTGATTAAAAGCATCGGCAAGTTTAACATCGTTTTCAATTTCTGGACGATTTTTTTTCATTTTAATGCCAAAAACAGTGTGCGCAATCGCTAGTGCCAAAAAAGTGTCGGCTTCGGTTTCTTTTTGGTCTGTTGGCGCATAACTTATGGCTTTTTCAAACAGGCTTTCCATATGTTTTTCTCCCTATTTTGATTATATCACATAAAAATATTTTGTCAATACCAAAAAAACAAAAAAACCAGTCTTTCAACTGATTTTTTTAGTTTATAACAAGTGTTATATTACTTTTAAACACACAATAACATATGTTTTTGTTTCTAGTTTAAAATAACAGGTGTTATTTCACCTCTTCGGCATCAAAAACTTCAACAACACCTTTGTCCAAAATTTTAATTGTCATTCCGTCTTTCACATAATCCAAAAATTCTTGACCAAGGTTGTCAACAACAGGCATGCTAACATCATCAAGCCAAACTTCAGCCAAAATCGAGCCAGCAGCAGCAAGTGAGTCAATTGGGTTGCTAAAAAGCAAACAAGCAGGTTGCCTTTTCATTGCACAGGCACAATAAAGCACCAATCCGCCAGTTGTTGAACCAATTGTTTGTGGAATGCAAAGGGCTTTTCCAGCCATTTGTTTTCCAAAAAGGTCTTTGTTGTTTTGGTCGCCACAAGTTGCTTTTTTGTCGCCAAATTGAAGTGCTTTTTGAAAAGATGCAAGGGTGTTAAGTCCTTCATGGCTAACAAGTGCTGTTGCAGTGGCTTGTCCGGGGGTTATAACTCGTCCTTTAAATGTTTTCATTATGCTTTTCCTCCTTGTGTAAGTTTTTCAAGAATTTCATCATCAGTAAAATATCTTGCTGTGGTGTAGGTTCTAAGTTTGTTAGATGAGGTTATAACTGGCATTTTTCCGCAAAGTGGATTGTTCATATACATAAGTGGGCAAATTGATGACAAAATAACTCCAAATTCTTCAAGTTTTTGTGCTTCTTTTGTTTCTTTAAATTTCTTAACAACGGCAGGTGGGGCGGTGAAAACAGTTTTAATCAAAACTTTTTTGTTTCCGCTTTTCTTAAGACCTTGTTCAATTTTGTTTGTCCAATCCAAAAGTTCTTGGAAAGAAAGGTGAGGGCATCCAACAAAACAAAGTTTTGGTTTTGCATTAAGATTTTTCCAAACAATTGGATAGTTGTTTTTAACACGCTCAAGTTCTTCGTCATCAACAACATATTCTTTTGCACCTTTTGCCACAAGTTCTTTTCCAAGTTCTTTTGCTTCTGGTGTTAATTTGTCAATGTGATAAAGTCCCACAGCACCATTTGAAGCGGTTGCTGCTCCAAAATTTTTAAGATAGGAACAAGTTTCATCATCAAGTTTTTTTCCAAGCCATTTGTCAAGCCCAACAACATAAGGAACTTCTTCCATAACTTTCATTCCAATTGCCGAACCCAAAAGTTGTGCTTCAGGTTTTTTTGTTGTTTTGATTTTAACAACCCAAGTTGCTTTTCTTCCTTCATCGGTCAAAAGTCCAAAAAATGGAACATAGCCAACCACCGAACCCATAAGGTCCATAATTCCAGAGTTTCGGTTGCATCTTGCTCCCAAAACACTGTTTGCATAAACAACTGCTGAACTTTCTGACCAACTCAAAACATCACCTTTTTTTGGTTTGTTTCCAACTTCGTCCATATAGGCTGTGCAGGTAAAAGCATCTTTGTTCATAAGTCCAAGTGCTTCAAGTTGTTTTTCATAAAAATCTTGTTTTGTATACATAAATTTGTTAAACACAAGTTTTTGCAAACAGTTTGCTGGAACATTTTTGTCTAGTGGTCTTGGGTCAACCGAAAATTGTTGTCCCGATTTTGCTCCAGCCTCCAAAAGTTTGTTCATAAGGTCATAAACTGGGCCAAGTGCTTTAAGCCCAAAAGATGTAACAAGGTGGTTGTATTTAGAGGTTACTTTAACCATTTTGGTTGCACCAAAAGTTTCACCATACATCACCAAAGTTTTCATAACACGAGCCATTGTGTCACCTTGTTTTCCCTCCAAAATTTCTCGTTGCTCTTTAGTAAGTTTTATTGACATTTAATTTCTCCTTTTTATTTTGCTTTTTTATAGATGCCGTTTTCACGAATCAAAAATCCGTTGTCCACCAAATCACGCCTCAGCGTGCAAAAGTCGGCATAAATGGGTTTTAAAAATTTTGTAAGTTCAAACTCAGAATATTCCTTGTTTTCATCAAGCATTGATGCAACCTTTTCCCACAAGACGGCACGCTTGCTTGCCTTTGATGGCATTTGCTCAATTTTTCCATCTTTAAAAAAAGTTTCCAAAATTTTTTGCTTTTCTTCTTCGGAAATTTGTTCTTCCATAATTTCCCTCCTTTTTCTTGTATAATTTTAGCATTGAAAAAGCAAAAAAGCAACTAAAATTGCACTAAAAAACAAAATTTGATTGACTTAAAACAAAAATTATATTATACTCTTAAAAAAGGAAAAACAAAAGTGACAAATTTAAAACAGATTTTTTTGGAATATGGTTTTGAATTAAACGAAAACCAAGTTCTACAATTCAAAAATTTTTTTGAAATGCTTGTTCAAAAAAACAAAGTGATGAATTTAACTGCAATAACCGAAGAAAACGAGGTTGTGTTAAAACATTTTTTGGACAGTTGTTTGCCAGCAAATTTTTTACCGCAAAATGCAAGTGTCATTGATGTTGGCTCGGGTGCGGGATTTCCTGCAATTCCACTCAAAATTTTAAGACCAGACCTTAACATCACCATGCTGGACAGTCTTTTAAAGCGTGTTAATTTTTTGGATGAGGTAATTCAAAAGTTAAACCTAAAAAACATTGTTGCCGTTCATGGCAGAGCCGAAGATTTTGCAAAACAAAATCGTGAAAAATTTGATGTTTCTCTTGCAAGAGCAGTTGCACCATTAAACACCCTTTTGGAATATCTTTTGCCTCTCACTCGGCAAAATGGAATTTCGGTAATTTACAAATCTTCAAAAATTTTTGAAGAACTTGAAAATGCTCAAAATGCTTTAAAAATTTTGGGGGCAAAACAAATTATGCTTCAAGAATATTACTTAAAGCAAATTGACGCAAAACGCTTTGTGCTAATTTTGGAAAAAACTTCAAAAACACCACAAAAATATCCCCGCTCAAAAAATTTGCCAAAGCAAAAACCACTTTAAAAAAAGGAGAAAAAACTTATGCCAAGCATGGCGGTTCATTTGGCTGTTGGTGCCGAATTTTTAAAATATAACAAAACAAAAGACAAAAAAAGTTTTAGGCAAGGAATTTTAAAGCCTGACCTTTTGGGACTGATAAGTCAAGAGCAAAAAGAAATTGCACACTACACCGACAAAAAAACTCCAAACATGACACTAAAAGAGCGATGCCAAACAAAAGTCAATCTTTTAAGATATTTGCAAGACAAAAAAATTGACAGTGATTTTGAACTTGGCTACTATGTTCATCTTGTAACCGATTTTTATTTTTTTAATTATTTTTTATTTTCCCCAAATCACAAAAAAATCAACGAACCAAACGTTGATTTAAGTGAACTTTATGTTGACTATGAAAAAATTGCAAAAGACATGGAAATTCGTTTTAATGTGGACAACAGCGACACTCCGTGGGCAGGGAAGTATGCCGAAGGTGAACCAGTGTTTTTTTCAAAAAATGAAATTTTTGAATTTGTTGAAAAATGCTCCAAACTAAATGTGCTTTTGCTTCGTGACAAAATATTAAAAGACCCCCCAAATTGGAGGTCGGTTGCTGAAAAATTTTTTAAATAAAAAAAACTGTGCGGTCATTTCGAAAAACTTTAACTTTGCAGTAATCTTTTCAAAAACTCCCGAAAGGCTACCTTATGGCACATCGCTAAATCTCCTTAATGCTGCTGCCTTCCGACTCTGACATGGTTCAAAGCAAGCAATTGCACAAGACCTTTCGTTCAACATTTTTGAAAAGCACTTACAAAACTAAAAATTTCCCTAGATGACTGGTCAGCCTCGCTGTAGTGGATTGCGAGTTACAGGGCACCACTAGCTCCCCGCTTAGCACAGTTAACTTTATTATATCACAAAAACTTTTAATTTGCAACCAAAAAAACGCCAAATATTGTAATTTTTTTCAAAAAAAACCAAAAATAAATTGCCTTTTTGTCGCAAATGTGCTAAAATCATCTTTATATGAGGTGATTTTTTATGATTATTAACGCAAACCAAACAAATGCGCAACGCTTTATTTCGGCGTATAATGCTATTGACCAAACAATCAGGTCGGTTTACAACTACAAACGCAATATGACTTTTTCGGACATGATAAGACGAACAGTGCCACTCAACAGTGTTGTTCGTAAATATGAAGACAAACTCATTGACTATGCAAGACTCAGAAATTCAATCATTCACAATTCAAATGATGAATTTATTATTGCCGAGCCACACGATGATGTTGTAAGACTCATGGAAAAAATTGCCAGCATGATTTCTCAGCCTCCACGAGTTATTGACTCGGTTGCTCGTAAAAACATTTTAACAATCACCGCCGATGTTACCATAAAAAGTGTGATTGCCCTAATGGCGTCTTCGGGATTTAAAAGTTTGCCAGTCTATGAAGATGGAAAAATTTTGGGCATTGCCAGTCCAAATCGTGTTGTTGATTGGCTTGGCCAACAAATTGAAAAAGAAAATCTTGAAAAACTTTTGGACAATCCAATTTCAGAAACCCTTCGTGAATGTGATGCTGATGTTCGTTTTTGCATTGTGTCCGAAAACATTTCGGTGCAAGAAGCTATTGACAAATTTTTCAGCAACCGTATGCTTGCCACAATCATCATAACAAAAAATGGAAGCAAACATGACAAAATCAGTGGAATAATTACTGTTGCTGACATAATGGATTTAAACAAAATTATTGAAGACTATGACTAGAAGGATATATAAAAATGTATAAAAAAGTTGAAAATTTAAATTTGCCAGAAATTGACAAAAATGTTTTGGATTTTTGGGACAAAGATGGCACTTTCAAAAAAAGTGTTGAAAACCGCAAAGACTGCAAACCATTTGTGTTTTTTGAAGGACCTCCGGGCATAAATGGGCTTCCTCACATTGGGCATTGCATTAACCGTGTTTACAAAGACATGGTTCTTCGCTACAAAACCATGCAAGGATTTTATGTTCCTCGTCAAGCAGGGTGGGACACTCACGGCTTGCCAGTTGAAATCAAAGCCGAAACCGAACTTGGAATTAAAAACAAACAAGAACTTGAAAAGTTTGGAATGGAACAATTCATCAACAAATGCAAAGAAGTTTTGGGAACTTATGAATCAGTTTGGAAAGATACTTCAAAACAAATTGGTTTTTGGGTTGACATGGACAAACCTTACATGACTTGTGATGAAAGTTACATTGAAAGTGTTTGGTGGTCGCTAAAACAAATGTTTGACCGTGGGCTTGTTGTAAAGGGCTATCGTGTTGCTGCCTATTGTGACCGTTGCGGAACTTCGCTTGCTGAACATGAAGTTGCTCAGGGACACAAAGAGGTTTCAGACAAAACTCTTTATGTAAAATTTAAAGCCAAAAATTTTGATGCAAGTTTTGTTGCGTGGACAACAACTCCATGGACACTTCCATCAAATGTGGCTCTTTGTGTCTGTGCTGATGCAGAATATGTTTTGATTAAGGCAGAAAATGAAAACTACATTTTGGCAAAAGAACTTGCACCAAAACTTTTTGAGGAATTTGAAATTTTAAAAACCTTTAAAGGCAGTGAACTTGTTGGTGAGGAATATGAACCACTTTTCACCCTTCCACAAAAATATTATGAAGGCAAAAAAGGTTGGTATGTCACTTCGGCAGATTTTGTAACACTAACAGATGGAACAGGAATTGTTCACATTGCTCCCGCTTTTGGTGAAGATGACTATCAAGTTGGGAAAAAGTTTGATTTACCATTTCTTCAACTTATTGATGAGGCTGGAAACTTTAAACAAGACACACCAAAATATGCTGGTATGCACAGAACAAAAGCAAATGAGCAAATTATCATTGACCTAAAAACAGAGGGCAAAGTGGTGAAATCACAAACCATTGTTCACAGTTATCCACATTGTTGGCGATGCAAAAGTCCACTTATGTATTATGCTCGTGAGGGGTGGTTTATTACCATGAGCAATTTCCGAAAAGAACTTACTTTCAACAACAATCAAGTTGTTTGGCACCCTGAAAGTGCAAAAGATGGAAGAATGGGCAAGTTTTTGGAAGATGCTCATGATTGGAATCTTTCTCGTGACAGATTTTGGTCAACACCGCTCAACATTTGGGAATGTTCTGAGTGCGGAAAACAAATTTCAGTTGGAAGCAAACAAGAACTAAAAACTTTAAGCAAAATCAATCAAGATGTTGAACTTCACAGACCATATATTGACAAAGTAACAATTCCATGTTCTTGTGGTGGAACAATGAAGCGTGTTCCTCAGGTTATTGATGTTTGGTATGAAAGCGGAGCAATGCCATTTGCATCACTGCATTATCCTTTTGAAAATCAAGAACTTTTCAAAACACGACAAGTTGCCGACTTTATTATTGAAGGGCAAGACCAAACTCGTGGGTGGTTCTATTCTCTTCAAGCAATTTCAACAGTTTTGTTTAATCAAACACCTTACAAACACTGCATCATGACGGGGCTTGTATTAGACAAAAATGGATTAAAAATGAGCAAAAGTTTGGGGAATGTTGTTGATGCCGTAACTGTTTGCAAAAAATATGGAGCCGATGCTTTCAGGTGGTTTTTTGTTTCAAATGCTGTGCCTTGGCAAAGTGTTGCTTTTGATGAAAACAGTCTTATGGAAGTGCAACACAAAATTATTGGCACTCTTTGGAACACCTATTCATTTTTTGTTTTGTATGCAAACATTGATGGCTTTGTTGGTGGAAAAAATGACCTTAAAAACATGAAACTCACAATCATGGACAAATGGGTGTTAAGCCAACTTAACACACTCATCAAAGAAGTAACACAAAAAATGGATGACTACAACTGGACGCAAGCCTCACGAGACATTGAAGATTTTGTTGGAAAACTTTCAAACTGGTATATCCGCAGATGTCGTGAGCGTTTTTGGGTTGATGGAGAAAGTGAGGACAAAACAACTGCTTTTGAAACTCTTTACAATGTGCTTTTAAATTTAACAAAACTTGTTGCACCAATCATGCCATTTCTAAGTGAAGAAATGTATCAAAATCTAACTCAATCAAAAAACAGTGTTCATCTTAGTGACTTTCCAAAATGTGACCAATCTTTTGTTGATGAAAATTTGGAAAAACAAATGCAAGAAATCATCAACATTGTGTCACTTGCAAGGTCGGTTAGGGCATCAGCAAACCTAAAAACACGCCAACCACTTTCAAAAATGCTTTTGCACCTTACAAACAACATAACATTCACCCAAGAAGAACTTGACATAATTGCAGATGACATAAATGTAAAACAAATTCAATTTGTTGAAAATCCAGATGATTACTTAAATTTTGACCTTAAACCTCAACTTAAAATTTTAGGGCCAAAATATGGTTCAAAACTTTCGGTTATTCGTGAATTTTTGCAAAACTGCAATGCTTCAAGTGTTGTGAAAGAATTAAAAAGTGGAAAAACCGTTCAAGTTAATGATGAAATTTCTCTTTCGCTTGAAGATGTTTTAATCTACACACAAAGCAAAGGCGAATTTTGTGCTGATTCCGATTTTGGAATAACCGTTGTTTTTGACACCACACTCACTCCAGAACTTTTGGAAGAAGGAATTGTGCGTGAAGTTATTAGCAAAATTCAAAATATGCGAAAAGAAAACAATTTTGAAGTTGAAGACAACATAAGCATTTTCTATGAAGCCGAGCCAGAAGTTTCCAAAGCAATTGAAAATCAAAAAGAATGGATACAAAAAGTGACACTTGCAACAACAATCCAAAAAACAAGCCTAAACACACAACCGGTTGACATCAATGGGCAAAAGGCAAAATTTATGTTAAAAAAGGTGAATTAAATGAATTTTTTGCACACAGACAACCAAATTGTTGTGGTTTTCAAACCGCACAACATGTCATTAGAGGAGTTAAAAGAACAAGTCATTCAAAAACTTAAAGCGGAAAACTTAAAAACAAGTTATCTTGAACAAATCTATCCAATCAGCAAGCAAGCCTCGGGCATTGTTCTTTTTGCTGTGTCAAGCAAAGCAAAAAAAAGAATTGAACAACAAATTGAAAAGCAAGCAAAAATCACAGCAGAAAGCGCTGAAGAAATGGAAAACCCTGATTTTTCGCTAAAATATTTTGCTGTTTGCGTGGGGGAGCCACAACTACAAAACAACATTATTTACAACGAAACAACCAACAAAACCACCTTGGACATTTCTGGATATTTTGTAAAAAGAGACCAAAAAACAGAAAAACTAGAAATCATTCCATCTTTGGTTGAGGGTGCGGTTAACATTTTTGACACCTACAGAGTTATTAAAAGTTTGGGCAAAATAAGTTTGGTTCAAATTGAGGGCGGATTTAAGTTTGAAGATGAAACCAGATTTGTGCTTGCACACAATCAAGGTCCAATTTTTGGTGACAAACTTTATGGTGGCGACACTTTGGCAAAAAACACAAATTTGGCACTTTGCCTTGTGGAACTAAGGCTTGTGCATCCATCTTCGGGCAAAAATTTGGTTTTCAGGGTTTTCCCTGAAATTCAAAAAAAGCCATGGTCCTACTTTGAAATTGAAAAACTTTTAAAAATTTAAAATTTGGAGGGAAAAATGCCGGGTTACAAAGTTGTGTTAAGAATTTTGCTTGTTGTCTTAATTCTTGGAGGAATTGGAGTGCTAATTTATTTTTTGGTGGGTGGATTTTCAAACACCAAAACTGCACACAATGTCTATGCAAACATCAAAGAAAGCAATGATTATGCCTATGTTCAAGAAAAGTTAGATGATTCAACAGACATTTACAGTGTGGTAAATGGGCAAGTTGCAGATTTTTCAAAATGGTATGATTGCTACAAATCACAAACTCTTGTGTTTGAAGAATTTGGGCAAACTCTTTACTTTTCTGAAAAAAAAGTTGGGCGAGAAATGTCTGGCAAGGTGGATGACTTTTTGGGTGATGTAAAAAACACAAAAAATGAAATTGAAGTTTTGAAAGAGCGAAA
>CAVEAP010000008.1:0-4101 GCA_963613725.1 Mediterraneibacter torques | reverse complement strand
GGCAGAAAAAGTTGCCAACAAATTTTATGCGCAAACAAAAACTTTAAGTTCCTTAAATGAAATGATTGTTGATTTTGCCTTAAAAAACACCCTAAAAAGTGAGGCTTCACTAAAATACACCATGCTTGAAATTGTTCACACTCAATCAAAATTGCTGTTAAACTACATTCAATCAGAAAAAACTGAAGACCTAAATTTGGTGCTTAATGAAAACAAACAAGCACGGTCAAGTTATTTAACTCAAAAACAAACTAATTTTCAAAATCAAGCAATCCAAAACACCAATGAATTTAACATGATGTTAACCTTTAAAGATATTGACAAAAGTCTTAAACAAGAATTTCTAAACTCACCAAACAAACAAAGTTTTATTGACAAAAGAAGCCCCAAACAAAAAACAATTTTTGGTTATGTCATGAAAGTTATGGGATGGGAGGCGTAATATGGTGCAAGCAAAAAAAATTATTTTAAGCCTTGTGTGCTTGGCTTTGTCTGTTTTTTCGCTTTTCATGTTTCCTGCTTGTAACGAAAAATTGTCTTATGATGAAATCAAAAATGACTACAAGCAAATGCTTCAAAACTACACAATGTTTTTTGAAAATGAAACTGTTTCATTTAGTTACAATGATGCCTTAAAAAATTATATTTCGGAAAGCACTGATGATTTCCAAAAACTTTCAAATGATGCTAGCATTAACACGGCAATTTTTGAACCAGTTTTAAAAATCAGTTTTGAAGCAGTGAATTTTTATGTTGACACTCAAGACACTTCAAAAGTAAGCCAAGATTTTTTAAAAAGTTTGAAAAGCAGTCTAAACAACTTAAATTCTGCTTTGGAAAATCTAAGAAAAAACAAACAGCAAATTGAAGATATTGCACAAACTTCGGGCAAAGAACAATCAGCAAAATGGCTAACAGATTATTTCAAAAGTTTCAAAAACACCATCAAATGTGCCAACAATTTTGCTTTGGATTATTTGAATATGCATGAAAAAGAAATTTTGACTGAAAATGATGTTGATGGCAGAGTTTCACCAAAGAAAACAACATTTTTGCTTGTGAAAAGCATGATGCAATCAGCCCAAGTCTATGAACAATTTGTGCTAGAGGACATTTATGACCAAACAACTTTTGATGAGCAAAATTTTGCAAACCAAATGCTTCAAAACTTTTTGAACATTAAGGACATTTTAAAAAATGATTTCAACGGAATCAGGGGCGAAAGTTCGAGTGCTTCAGAAGACGAAACAAACATTCTTCAAAATTTCACTTTGCTAAACGAATTTCAAATTTCGCTAAACAATTCAATTTCAAATGCACAAACTGCCGTTTCAGATTATGACTTAAAAACCTTAAGATTCAACGAAAAAAATGGCAATTTGTCACTTAAACAGCAAGTTTGTGTTCAAGCAATTGATGAACTTTTAAACGAAGATTTTCCGATAGCCAAAACCTACAATGAAAACATCACAAAAAGCATAAAAAATTGGAAAACAAGTCAAGGAGATTAAAACAAACATGGACAATGAAAAATTAGCAAACCTTTTGTTCCCCGAAATTAACAAAACACCAGAGTTTTGGGAGCAAAAATATACACCTCGCAATTTGCCCGAGGGGGCAGAAGTAACACGATTTGCACCAAGCCCAACAGGGTTTGTGCATTTTGGAGCATTATTTACAAGTTTGGCAAACTTTTTGGTGGCAAAAAAAACAAATGGTGCGTTTTATCTTCGCATTGAAGACACCGACAAAAAACGAGAAGTTGAAAATGGTGCAGATTTAATCAAAAACACGCTTTCAAGTTTTGACATCAACTTTAACGAAGGCGAGGGGTTCGGCGGAAACTATGGACCTTACACTCAAAGTTTGAGGGAAGAAATTTACAAAACCTATGCAAAACAACTTGTAAGAGAGGGCAAGGCTTATCCTTGTTTTTGCTCAGCAAATGAACTTGATGCCATAAGAACATCACAAGAAAAACAAAAACAAGACATTGGTTATTATGGCGAATTTGCAAAATGCCGAAACCTTAGTTTTGAAGAAATTGAAGAAAATCTAAAACAAGGCAAAACATTTGTGTTAAGGTTCAAATGCCCTTACACCAGCAAAGACAAAATCACCACATTTGATTTGATTAGGGGAGAACGCACAATTCCTCAAAATCAAAATGATGTTGTAATTTTAAAAAGCAATGGTTTACCACCTTACAATTTGGCTCATGTTGTTGATGACCATTTAATGAAAACCACCATTGTGATGCGAAGTGATGAATGGCTTCCAAGTCTTTCCGAGCATTTGCAACTTTTTGAAGCGTTTGGATTTACTCCGCCAAAATATGCTCACATTTCGCCAATCCAAAAAATTGATGAAAATGGCAATCGCAGAAAACTTTCAAAACGCAAAGATCCCGAAAGTGACATGCGTTTCTTTGCCGAGCAAGGATTTCCAAATAGGGCAGTAAAAGATTACATTTTAACTCTTTTAAACAGTGATTTTGAGGAGTGGCGAGCAAAAAATCCTCAAGCAGACATTTTGGAATTTGATTTTGACATCAAAAAAACCAGTGCAAGTGGTTCGCTTTTTGATTTGATAAAACTCACAGACATCAGCAAAAATTATGTTTCAAAACTCACAAACAATCAAGTTTTTGATTTGGCATTAAACTGGGCAAAAGAATTTGATGAAAAGTTTTTTGAAAATTTAACTCAAAACAAAAACTATTGGCTTGACATTTTGAACATTGATCGTGAAATTGCAAAACCACGAAAAGACATCAGTCACATGGCTGAAATAAAAAACATTTATTCTTATATGTTTGATGAAAATTTTGATGGAAAAGTGATTTTTCCAGATAATTTCAAAAAACAAGACATTGCAAACATTCTAAAACTTTATCCAAGTGTTTTTGATGAAAATGATGACCAACAAACTTGGTTTTCAAAAATTAAAGATGTAAGTGAAAAAATTGGTTTTGCTCGTGAGGTTAAAGAGTTCAAGCAAAATCCTGAAGCCTTTGGAGGACATTGTGGCGACACTTCAACAATAATTCGTGTTGCATTAACAGGGCGAACCCAAACTCCAAACCTCTATGACATTTGCAAACTTTTGGGAAAAGACAAAATTACCTCAAGATTTGAAAAAGTGTTGCAAAATTTACTATAAAATTATCAAAAATTTGGTAAAAATCAAAAATTTTTCAATTTTTTTAAATAAATTTTTAAATTTTAGTTGACAAATCTTTAATTTAGTGTTATCATATTTAAGTTAAAACTTTTTGAGATAACACACCATGGGGGTATAGCTCAGCTGGCTAGAGCACCTGCCTTGCAAGCAGGGGGTCATCGGTTCGAATCCGATTATCTCCACCATTATTTTAAAATGATTGTCGTTTGTAGTTGAATAAGTTAAATTACAAGTGATAATTTAAATATAGGAATGTAGCTCAGCTGGTTAGAGCACCACCCTGATAAGGTGGGGGTCGATGGTTCAAGTCCATTCATTCCTACCATCTAAATGCTAGGAAATTCCTAGCATTTTTTGTTTTTCGCAAATTCTTTTTATTCCTTAAAAGTCAAAATTGTAAACAAAATTGTAAACGCATTGCTAATTTACCCAAAAAAATCACGCTGTTAGCGTGAATTTTTTTGTTGTTTGCAAGATTGGATAGGGTAGAGTGGTTATAGTTCTACATTGGCCAAATCAGTAAAGAAGTTACTTGCTTCTTCTTCCGTATAGTTATGTGTAATAATTGTGTCGTTGTTTTTGGGCTGATAGTTTGACTGTTTCTTGCGGTCGTTGGCATAGTTGCCGTTAATTATTTCATCGTAGTGCTTTAAGCACTGCTTTAAGTTCATATTTTGGGCTTGCATTAACCAATCGCTTTCTAAGACTTTTTTTGTTAAGAGTTCCATATCTATTCCTAAGGGAATTTCCGTAACATTCGCCACATATTTATTTGTTTGTTTTTTAAAATTCTCTATTGCTGAGAGACAAGGCGGTTTATCCGCCGTTTCTTTACTTCTCTTTTGAGAAGTTTCTTTTTTACTTAAATTTACTTTACTTTCCTTTCCTTTGTTCAATTCTTCCGCCGTTTTTCCACTT
>CAVEAP010000007.1:14102-18355 GCA_963613725.1 Mediterraneibacter torques | reverse complement strand
ATGTAGGCTTGGTCACGACGCAACACAATTTGCTTTTGCCCACGCACAGCAAGGCTTGCGTTTAATCCTGCAATAAGTCCTTGCGCTCCTGCTTCCTCATAACCACTTGTTCCATTGATTTGTCCTGCAAAAAACAAGTTTTCAACAATTTTTGACTCAAGCGTTGGTTTTAATTGAAGTGAATTGATGCAATCATATTCTATTGCATAAGCGGGACGCATAAGCCAAGTGTTTTCAAGCCCTGAAATGCTGTGAATGATTTGTTTTTGAACATCAAAAGGCAAACTGCTTGAAATTCCTTGAACATAAATTTCATTTGTTTGAAGTCCCTCTGGTTCCAAAAAGAATTGGTGGCGACTTTTGTCTGGAAAACGAACAATTTTATCCTCAATTGAAGGACAGTAGCGTGGTCCAATTCCTTTTATTATTCCTTGATAAAGTGGACTTTTGTCTAAATTGTTGCGAATTATGGTGTGCGTAAGTTCTTTTGTGTAACCCAAATAGCAGTTCTGCACATTTTTCGGTGCTTTTTTTGTGCGCTTTGAGAAATTTGGAGTTGGATTGATGTCCACTTGTTCTTCAAATTGTGAATAATCAATGGTGTTTTTGTCTATGCGCATAGGTGTTCCCGTTTTAAATCTCAAAATTTCAAATCCGAGTTCTTTAAGGCTGTCACTAAGTCCGTTTGCATTCATGAAGCCGTTTGGACCACTCTCTTTGGTGTAAGGTCCAATAATAATTCGGCTTTTAAGGTAAACCCCAGTGCATAAAACTACCGCTTTGGCGTGATAGGTTTCGTTAAGTTGAGTTACAACTCCGCAAATTTTTCCGTTGTCAACAAGCAGTTTTGTGATTTCTGCCTGCAAAATTTGCAAATTTTTTGTGTTTTCAAGTGTTTTTTTTGCAATTTCGTGATATTTGTTCTTGTCAACCTGTGCTCGCAACGAGTGAACGGCGGGCCCTTTTGCATCGTTTAACATTCGTCTTGTGATGGTGCTTTGGTCGGCAATGTGTCCCATTTCGCCACCCAGAGCGTCAATTTCAAACACCAAATGCCCTTTTGCAGTTCCGCCAATTGATGGGTTACAAGGCAAAAAGCCAATGCTGTCTAAGTTTAAAGTGGTCAAAAGCGTTTTCAGTCCTGTTCTGGCACAAGCAAGGCTTGCTTCAATGCCAGCATGACCACTTCCAACCACAATTACATCAAAATCGTTCATTTTTTATCCTTTTTTCATGTTTTTTTGTGTTTTTTTATAAAATTTTTGTGTTTTTTGTTATTTTCCCAAACAAAATTTGCTGAAAATTGTGTCTATGATTGTTTCGTTGGACACCACTCCAGTGATTTCGCCCAAAAGTTCCCAAGCCTCTTTTATTAAAACTTGACTGAGTTCAATTGAAACAAAATCAAGGTCCTTTTGTGCTTGCCTTAAACTTTGAAGTGCTTTTGAAAGAAGCTCTCCGTGTCGCAAGTTTGTGATGATTAGTCTTTCGCCAAGAAGGTTTTGGTCAATGGTTTTTTGATAAACAAGTTCCTTTAAATCTTCAATGCCCTGTTTGTTTTTTGCACTTATGCACAAATCAAACAATTTTTTGTCAAAATTAGGATTTTGGTCAATCTTGTTTAACACTGTTGCTGAATTTTGTGGGTAATCTTTTAAAATTTTTGAATAATCTTCTAAAATTTTGTCGTTATCTTGCAAAAATACAACAAAATCGCAAGTTTTAACACTTTCAAGGCTTCTTTTTATGCCCTCTTTTTCAACAATGTCAAAACTTTGATGTATTCCCGCTGTATCTATGATGTTAAACCTAATATTTTTGTAGGTATAGCCCTCATTTATTGTATCTCGTGTTGTTCCAGCAATGTCAGTTACAATTGCTCGGTCATAGCCCACAAGGGCGTTTAATAAAGATGATTTGCCCACATTTGGCTTTCCAAGAATGGCAACATTCACTCCATTTTTGATTTTTCCGCCCAAGTTTTCGGTGGCTTTAAGTTTTTCAAGATTTAAAATTATTTGAGGAAGTTCTTCTTTTAATTTTTCTTCGGCAAAGGCTTCCTCGTGTTCGGGATAATCCAAAGCAACTTCAATGGTGGCAAGAAGTGAAGTGAGTTCGTCTTGAATTTTTGAGATTTTTTCAAAAAGTTCACCTTTCATTTGGTGACTTGCAACCTGCATTTCGGTTTTTGTTTGAGCATAAATCATGTCGATAAGTGCTTCTGCTTCGGTAAGGTCCATTTTTCCGTTTTGCACTGCTCGTTTTGAAAATTCGCCCGGCTGAGCCATTTGTGCACCGTTTTCAATAAGTTTTTGAGTGGTTGTTTCCAGTAGTTTAACTCCACCATGCATTTGAAGTTCAACCACATCTTCCCCCGTAAAAGAATTTGGGGCTTTAAAAAACACCGCCAAACAGTCGTCGGTGATACCCTCAAAACAAACATTTCCAAAAATCATTTTTCGTGGAGTGAATTCTTGTTGCTTTTTTGGTGTGAAAATGGTTTTTAATATGCTTAGACTTTGCGGACCGCTAAGCCTGATAACCCCAACGCCACCTGCTCCCAATGGGGTTGCTATTGCCACAATTGTTGTAGTCATTTTTTTGTCCTTTTTTAAAAATTTATCAAAATTATAGCACAAAATCATGATTTTTTCAATAAAAAACGAAAAAAATTAAAAAAAGTTGAAAAAAATTTTAAAAATTATTATATTTTTGGTTGACACTTATATAAATTGTTTTTATAATAAAAATGGGAGGTAGAATGGAATGATAAGCCAGTTTGCAAATAAGTTTAAGGAGAGTTTGATTTCCATTTTGCCAATTACATTTTTGGTGGTGATTTTGTCGCTTTTGGTGGTGCCTGAAACCTTGCCACTTTTGCCAAATTTTTTGATTTGCTGTGTTTTTATGGTTGTTGGCGTAACGCTTTTTACTATGGGAGCAGACACCGCAATGTTTCCCATTGGAAGTTATGTTGGTGGATTTTTGAGCAAGCGAAAATCGCCATGGCTTTTGCTGGTTTGCTCGCTTGTTTTGGGAATAATTATTACCATTGCCGAACCCGACCTTACTGTGCTTGCGGGGCAAGTTACTTCGGTTAACAACTGGGTTTTTATTGTTTCGGTTTCGCTTGGTGTGGGACTTTTTTTGGTGCTGGCTGTTTTAAGGGTGCTTTTAAAGTGGAAACTTAACCTTGTGATGCTAATTTCATATGCAATCATTTTTTTGATGGCAATTTTTGTTGACCAAAACATTATTCCAGTGTCTTTTGACAGCGGAAGTGTTACCACAGGTCCAATTTCGGTGCCTTTTATCATGGCATTTGCTTTGGGTGTTTCGGCGGTGCGTGGAACAGGTTCAAAAGAAGACGGTTTTGGCTTTGTTGGTTTTGCAAGTGCGGGGCCAATTTTGGTGGTTATGCTTCTTTTTTGCATTATTGGAAACGGCGGAGTTCAGCAAAGTGCAACCGAAGTTGTAACCTTTGGAAATGCATTTTTAATTTACCTTAAAGATGTTGCCATAACACTTGCTCCAATCATTGCGTTTTTTGTGATTTTTCAAATTTTTGCATTAAAACTTCCCAAAAAAGAGATTTTTAAGATAATAATTGGGCTAATTTTAACATATGTTGGAATTGTTTTGTTTTTGGTGGGAGTGAATGTTGGGTTTTTGCCTGTGGGTTCGGAGATTGGAAAAGTGCTTGCCGAAAATCATTCTGCACTTTTAATTCCTGTTTGTGCGGTGATTGGTTTTTGTATGGCAATGGTGGAACCTGCGGTGCTTGTTTTGGCAAAACAAATTGAAAGCATAACTGGTGGCACCATAAAACGCCCAGTCATGCTTTTGTGTGTTGCTGTGGGTGTTTCAATTGCTTTGCTTTTGTGTGCTGTTCGGCTTTTAACCCACATTTCAATTCTTTGGATTTTGGTTCCTGCCTATACAATTATTTTTGTGCTGTCTTTTTTTGTTCCAAAACTTTTTGTGGGAATTGCCTTTGATTCGGGCGGAGTTGCCACTGGTGCGATTGCCACAACTTTTGCAATGCCGTTGGTTTTGGGGGCGTGTTCAAGCCTTGGCGGAAATGTTATGCTTGAAGCGTTTGGAACACTGGCGTTTTGTGCTGCGGCACCAATTTTGGTGGTTTTGGTGTTTGGAACGATTTATAAAATTGCTTCAAAACGAACCGAAGATGTTAACGCCAAAAAACTTAAAAGAGTTGAAATTGTTGAATATGATTAGCAAAAAACCGAAAA
>CAVEAP010000007.1:0-14092 GCA_963613725.1 Mediterraneibacter torques | reverse complement strand
TGCACCAATAAAAGTTTTGATTTTGGTGGTAAATTCAAACAATGCAGACTTTGCAAGAGAAGTTTTGAACAACTTGGGGGCTTGCGGTTTGTGGAGTTTTTTGGGGCGTGGTGTTGGGCACGGTGGACTTATGGATGTCTTGGGACTAAACAACCCTGAAAAAACAGTTTTTTTTGGTGTTGTTCCAGCCAAGGTGTCAACTCAAATTTTAACAACACTGTGCAAGGACCTTGATTTATATAAAAACAACACAGGCATAGCTTTGACCATTCCGTTGGGGGCAATTAGCCGAGACACCTTGAACATTTTTTTGGAAGTGAAAAAGCAAAACGAACAAGAACTTAAAGAACTTGCCAAAGAACAAAAACAAGAAGTTGTTACAGAAAAAATTGAGGAAAAGGAGGCTTAAAAAATGATTTTTAAAAAAGGAATGTCGCTTATTATCACCATTGTGAACAGTGGGTTTTCGCAACAAGTTGTTGATGCCAGCAAAAAAGCGGGTGCCGAAGGTGCAACCATTTTAAGCGGTCGTGGAACAAGCCGAAACGAAACCACCAGCGTGCTGGGGGTTCAAATTCAGCCCGAAAAAGAAATGGTTATGATTTTGGTGCGAAAGTCTTTTCGTAAAGACATTATGAAGCAAATTGTTCGTGCTTGCGACCTTACGGTTGAGGGAAAAGGTTTGGTTTTTTGCCTTCCTGTTGATGAGGTTGCTGGGGTTAATCATATGTTCAAAAACGGAGTGTTTAAGCGTGGCGAGTTTGTTGAAACAAATGCAAAACAAAACAAATCTGATGAAAAGTGTGAACAAGAAACCAAGCCCGAAAAAACCGCCGAAAAAGAAAGCGAAACAAAATCAAAAAAAGAAAATGAACCCAAGCCCGAAAAAGAAGAAAAACCAAAAAAGGAACAATAAAAACACACCGCACAAGGGTTGGCGGTTTTCTTGGGCTTTGTGGATAAGGTAAAGTTAAATGTTGTTTTGCGTGGCTTGGTGTGTAGATTTGTTTTTCATCTCAAACGGAGTGGTTAACGAGATCCTTCAAAGAAAGGGCGAAAGATAGGTTCAGGATGACACCAAGTTGATGTTGCTTGCCCAATTGTCATTCTGAGTCTTGCTTCTTGCACTTCTTACGAAGAATCTCGTTGCGGACATTAAATCATAGGAACAATCTTTCGACAAACAAAGGCGTTGGTGAAATGGTGAAAAACTACCTTTTTATGTTGTCTGGCGAATGTGGAAAAGTGGAAAAGTTGTTGACTTAATCAAAATTTTGTTTTATAATTATGTAAAGATTAAGGTTTTGAGGGCAAAAATGTCTTTGGAACTTTGCTAATCTAATAAAATATTATAGTAGTAGGAGTTAAAATATGGAAGACATATTTAAAATCAGACATTCGCTTTCACATGTGATGGCAAAGGCAGTTTTGGACCTTTATCCAAACGCAAAAATTGCAATTGGACCAGCTATTGACAACGGGTTCTATTATGATTTTGACATTGAAACACCAATTCTTCCCGAAGATTTGGAAAAAATTGAAAACCGTATGCGTGAGATTATCAAAAAAGATTTTGATTTTAATCACACAACATGGTCAAAGCAACAAGCAAAAGAATATTTTGCAAACCAACCTTACAAATTGGAACTTATTGACGGAATTGAAGATGAGAATGTAAGCATTTATGAAAGTGATGGCTTCACCGACCTTTGTGCTGGACCTCATGTTGAAAATTCAAAATTTTTGCGTGGTGCTGGTTTCAAACTTCAAAATGTTGCAGGAGCTTATTGGCGTGGCGACAGCACAAAACCAATGCTTCAACGAATTTATGCAATTTGCTTTGAGTCTAAGGAAGAAATGAAAAAATATTTGTTTGCATTAGAAGAAGCAAAACGCCGTGACCACCGCAAACTTGGACCTGAACTTGACCTTTTCTTTTTGGACGACACCGCACCTGGAATGCCATATATCTTGCCTCATGGACTAAAACTCTTTAACACACTTCAAAAGTTTTGGAGAGAGGAACATGAAGAGCGTGGCTATTTGGAATTTTCAGGTCCACAACTGAATTCACGAAAACTTTGGGAAACTTCGGGACACTGGGCACACTACAAAGACAACATGTTCATCACGGGTGAAGAAAACAATCCGTTTGCCTTAAAGCCAATGAACTGCCCAAATTCAATTCTTGTTTACAAACAAACAATTCGTTCCTATCGTGATTTGCCATTAAGACTTGCCAGCCTTGACAAACTTCACCGAAAAGAAATTTCGGGAACACTTCACGGACTTTTCCGTGTGCAAACTTTCACACAAGACGATTCGCACAACTACATTACTCCCGAGCAAATTAAAGATGAAATTAACAGCATTTTGGACATTGCCGACAAACTTTACAAAGTGTTTGGCATAACCTATCATGCAATGCTGTCAACAAGGCCAGATGATTTCATGGGGGATATTAACCTTTGGAACAAAGCAGAAGCCGAGCTAAAAGAAATTATGACCAATCGTTTTGGTGAAAATGGTTTTGAAATCAACGAAGGTGATGGTGCTTTTTATGGCCCAAAAATTGACCTTATCATGACTGATGCTTTGGGAAGAAAATGGCAAACTGGCACAATTCAACTTGACTTTCAACTTCCTCGCAACTTTGATTTAACTTTCACAAACAACAAAGGTGAGTTGGAAGTTCCTGTTATGGTTCACCGTGCCCTTTATGGTTCATTTGAGCGTTTTATGGGTATTTTGATTGAGCATTTTGCGGGAGAATTTCCATTTTGGCTTGCTCCAACCCAAGTTGGAATTGTTCCTGTTAGTGACAAAAACTTTGACTATGCACAATCTGTTGCAAAAACCTTGAAACAAAACGGATTTAGGGTGGAATGTGATTTGAGTGAAGATGGCATGGGAAAAAAAGTTAATCACTTCCGCAAGATGAAAGTTCCTTATGTTCTTATTTTGGGCGACAAAGAGCAAAATGAGGCAACTGTTTCGGTTAAAATTCGTGGCGGAGAACAAGTTAACGACATTCCATTTAACAACTTTATCAAAACCTGCAAAGTTTTGGAAGAAGAAAAAAGTTTGGAACTTTCAGACAAATTTGAAGACTAACAAAACAAAGCATTTTGATTGTTATCGTAATGAGAGAATCTTGTGAGTTGAGAATATCTAAACACGCAAACGAAAAAATTGAAAAAACTTTTAACAAAAACCACATCAAAAAAGGCAAAAGACTTTTTTAAAAAAGTTAATTGCTCTTTTTTGTGTAAATTGAAAATAAGTTTTGTTTTTTGCGTAATTTTGGTTGAAAATAAATTTCGTTTTTGTTACAATATAAAAACAAAAAAGGAGAAGAACATTTTATGAACATGTTATGAACATGATTTTGGCACACGTTTTTTTTGTTTTTGCTTTAATTTGCAATGTTACTGCCATGTCTCAAAAAACAAGAAAAAAGTTTTTGTTTGCAATCATTTTGTGTGACATCACCTTTGCTCTTTACTATTTTTTCTTGGGGCGTTACACGCCAACAATTTTAAGTTGCGTTGAGGGTGTTTTGATGGGGTGTTTGTATTTTTTTGAAAAACATCACAAAAGCCATAAATATGTTGTTGTTAGTGTGGCAATAACTTGGGCGGTTTATGTAACCGCAACAATTTTGACATGGACCGATTCGCTTCAACTTTTGTCGTTATGTTCTTCAAGCCTGTTTTTGCTGGGACTTGTTTTTAACAAACTTGTTATTACAAAAGCGATTGACATTGTTGCTTCAACTTGTGTAACAATTTATTGGTTTTGTGTTTCCTCGATTTTCACTGGCTGTGTTGGAATTTGCCTTACAATGGGCGTTGTTGCGGGATTTATTAAAACGCTTTTCTTTGACCTTAAAAAACGAAAAATTCAAATCGAGCACGCCAAAACAGTGGAACAAAAAACTGTTACAAAAAATCATGTTACCTAACAATTTGTTTTTTAAAAAAATAAAAAAACTGCCTTAAAAAAGCAGTTTTTTCTTTCTAGACTTTCAAAATACGGCAGATTTGACCATTAACAATCATGCAAATAAGGTCAAGAATCCAAACAATCCAGCCTAAAAAGATACGAATAATTCCAGCAACAATTTTGCCTTCCTTAAATCTGGTGATTAAACCACAAATCCAAGCGGTAATTGGAATAATTGCCAAAATAATGCTTACAAGTCTGCTTAATCCGAAATAATCTTTTTGTGTGTTTGCCATTTTCGTCCTCCCCTTGTATGTATATATATTATCAAAACAAAAACAATATGTCAACAGAAAAACATAATTTTTTGTAAAAATTTTGGAAATTAGTTTTTTTGTTCCCACCCTATTTGTGATAAGTTGCCCCAGCAATAATTGTGAAAGCACGATAAATTTGTTCAAGCAAAACAATCCTAAAAAGTTGGTGTGGAAGTGTTATTTTTCCAAACGAAAGTTGCTCAAATTTTGATTTCAGCAATTTGGAAAGTCCAAAACTGCTTCCCACAACAAAAGCAACAGGTCCATCGTTTGTGGACTTTTCAAGAAGGCTTGAAAACTCGGGGCTTGAAACTTGCTTTCCCTCAATGCAAAAACAAAAAGTTTTTTTGCCGTTTGTTTTTTCCAAAATTTTTTGGGCTTCTTTTTCAAGGACTTTCTCGGTTTCGGCAGGGGTTGGGCTAGACGACAATTTTTCCTCGGCAATTTCAACCATTTCCAAATCACAAAATTTTGAAAGGCGTTTAACATATTCTTTGCTAGCGTTTTTCCAAAAATCTTCTTTCAAATTTCCAACACAAATAAGGGTTATTTTTTTCATAAAGCAATTATAACACAAAAGCACACAAAAAGCAACAAGTTTTTGTTTTGCAACACAAAAACAAGCAAAATCAAATTTTTTGGGCAAATTTTTTGCAAAAGGTGGTTTTTAAGTTAAAAAAGAACTTAAAATTACGCAAAATCACATAATTTTGCAAAAAAGGTTTAAAATAAATGTAAATTTTGTGCGAATTTCATGCATTTTTTGTGCTTTGCGTTAAAAAAATGGCTTTAAGTTGAAAAATTTTATTGACATAATATGAAAATTTTTTCAAAAAAATGGAAATATATCTTGTTTTTGCTTGCTTAAAACAAATTATTTTAGTATAATTATAACATAAGTTGTGATTCAAAAGCCATGCTTTTGATTGTGGTGCAACAAAAAAAGGAGAAAAAAGTAATGAAAACAAAAACAATGTTTGCTTGGGCAATTTTGGCGATTTTGTTAATGCCACTTTTGTTTGTCTTGTCCGCTTGTGGCGAAGACAAAGATGCCGAAGCAAAAATTACTTTAACCGCAAAAATGGTTGAAGCAGACAAAAACCTAGTTTATAATGGTGAGCAACAAAGACCAAAAATCAAGGTTTCTGCCACAAGTCCTCAAAAACAAGTTTTTACGGAGGGCGTTGACTATGAAATTGTTTGGACAGAAGACGAAAGTGTTAATGTAAAAACTGTGGAAAAAGATGGCGACATAAATTATCACTACACCATAAAAGCCTTGTCCACCTCAAAAAAACTTGAGGGTGAAACAACGGGAGATTACTACATTAGCACTCTTGACATTAGCAAATCTGAAAAAATTGGAGTTGAAGTTGATAAAGTCGTTTTTGACATTCAAAACGGCCTTGATTATGCCTATGAGCCAACTGTGAAAATCAAAAATCAAAACACTGGAACATATTTTGCAAATTCACTTTTTGATTTCAAGTTTTCTGAAAACACAAAGCCAACCCAATATGCAACTGTAACCGTTACACCCAAAAAAGAGGTTGGTGAAAACAACATCAAAGGTGCAAAAACTGTTAATTTTGAAATCAAAAAAGCCGACATCAGCAGTGCAAAAATCACTTTTAATGACAGCGACACCTACACCACAACCTACACAGGACAAGCCATTGATGTTAGTGGCATCATAAAAGTAACTTACAGAAACAATGAAAACAACGAACCAATCTACATTCCTTTGGGAGTAAACACAAGCGGAGAAACCGATGAACAAAAATATGGTTTTGAAGTTACCACTTTGAACAACTCAAATGTAAATGCAGGAACAGCAACAATAAAAATCTCTGCACATTCACAAAACCCATATTTGCAAGGTGAAATTACAAAAACTTTTACCATTGAAAAATGTGAATTTGATGAAAGTTTTTCAGTTTTGATGAATGATGAGCAAAACAAAAATTATTATTACACTTCACAAACAATCACTCCAGAAATAACTGTTAAAAGTAGCAAAATTTTGTCTAACGATGGTGTTGTTAACAAGGACGCTTATGACAAAAAATATTACATCTTTAAAAACGAAGCATGGACTGAATTTAATGGCAACATTGTGGATGTTGGAAAATACAAAGTTAAAATCAACTCAAAACAAGTTGGAAATTTTTCGGGCAGTGTTGAAAAAGAGTTTGAAGTTGTGACCACAAACATTTCTGGTGGGCAAATTTTGTTTTCTGGAAAAACTTCTTTTTCAACTTTGTTCACTGGAAATGAAATTAAACCTGATGTAACTTTGACCTTGAACATTGATGGCACAAAAATAACACTTAATGGAGATGATGTTTTTGGGAGAGTTGTTTGTTCTTTTGAAAACAACACAAATGTTGGAAATGAACTTTTTTCACCAACTGTAACAATAACGGGAGACAATGTTGGTTTTGTTGGCCAAGTTTCAAAAACCTTTGAAATAACCCCTGTTAACCTTTCAGACGAAAACAATGGCATTGAAATTGGAAAAATTGGCGACCAAACTTTTAACAACACACAAATAACCCCTGATTTTAAGTTAACATATGTTCCAAAAACTTTGTTAAATGCTTACAGCCTCGACAAAAAGAAAGATGTTGAAATTGTTTATGGCAAAACCACTTTTGGCGTTTGTGTTGTTACCATAAAAGCGGGAACAAGCGGAAACTTTGTGGGACAAACACAAACCAGTTTTAACATTCTTCCAGCAAACATTAAAGATGCTGTGTTTGATGTGTTTGAAAGCAAAGACTATGATTTTGGAAACCAAATCACACTTTCAAAAGATGATGTTAAAGCAAGTTTTATGGGCGAGGGAACAACTGCCTATGAATTGGTGTTTGGCTATGCCAATGAAGACCAAAACGACTTTGCTTTAACCTATGAAAACAACACCGAATCTGGAACTGCAACCGTTACAATCACAGGAAAAAATCACTTTGAGGGAACAACCACAAAAACTTTTGAAATTAACCCAATTTCCTATACCACACAAAGTGAAGGTGAAAACCTTAATGAAATTTCAAAAAATGAACAAACTTTTGATTTGATTGGCAACCCTAACTTCACAAGAATCATTGTGGCAAACAAAAATGTTACCGCAAACAGTGGAGAACTTTTGGACACTCAACAAATTGTTGTGAACAAGGGGGCAAGTTTAACCCTAAACACTTTTGTTGGCTCAAACATCACAAACGAAAATGTTGACATTAGCCCAGACTTTGGCGATGAAGATTTTAACCCAGAAAACTTTGAATTTAGCATTGTTCAAAACAACATTTCTAGCAAATTTGAACTTGAAAGTGCCATGAAGTTTGCGGGAAGCCTTAAACTTTCACAAAACATTTTGGAAGCGGTTGAACTTTTAAACGCCTTTCAAAACACCACCACAAACCAAGGTTCACAAGTTGCGGTCAGAAAACTTGACCTTAACGGATTTGGTTTGCTTGGCGATGAACACAACAACTCAAGCCGTAATCTTGTTGTGGACAAAAATGTTGTGGAAAATCTTAGCGTGTTCTTGTATCTCACAAACTCCAGTGAAACACCATCTGTTGTTGGAAGCCAAAACACCGAATATGGCCTTGACCTTCGTGGTGGGGAATATGCAGGTTCTGACACATCGTTTAAAAGTTTTGATTTTGCAATGATTGCAAACAACATTACTTTCCAAGGAAGATATGGCGGAATTTTGACTCAAGGAAATTGTTCCAACACTTTTGATGACGAAACAAATCAAGGCAAAATGTTTTTGTTAAATTTCACAAACTGCAAATTTAACTCACTTGAAGAATGGCAAACAGTTGAACAAGCGCAAACCTATCCAGCATCAGCGGTTCTTCTTGCGGGAGCGCAATCTGTGTTTGAGAACTGTGAATTCAGTGGTGCAAGCGGAATTTTTGTAAATGCTGGGCAAAACGCTTTTTGTGGTAGCAAAATCACAGCAACCAGCATGCAAAAAACAAATTTTAGTTCTGACTTTGGAATTTTGAACAGCGCAGGTTTTGGAACTGGAAGCGGACTTATTGTTCAAAGCAAAGGGAAAAACACTTCTGTTGGGGTTTATGTTTCTAGCGCAACCATCACAAGTGCCAGCAATTTTGCCGTTGAAGAATTTAAGGTTGGTCAGCAAATAAATGAAGAAAGCAAAATTGTGCTTCATGACGTTACGTTAAGCAGTGGCACTTCAAAACACTTTTCTTTGGAAGACCAACACACAAAAGGTTCAACTGATGAAACAAACATTTTAACATCAACAGAAGTTGTTGTGAACCCAACAAGTGATGAAGCCATTAACAATGCTCTTTTAAATGACTGCTATGAACAAACAATCATAAACCAAGTTAACATAAAATCTGACTACACCGAAAATTACAATCACCAAGAAATTTATGCGGGCGAAGTTGTTGTCATGAAGAATGCAACCCTAACTGTTTCTCACTACTATCATCAAGTTAGTGTGGAACAAGGAAAAATCAACTTTGTGTCAAACGAAAACACCACCAAAGAAGAAGTTATAAATGCAATTGAAAATGAACTTTGGAACGAAATTACTTTGAATGGCAGAAGTTTTGAACTTGCAATCACCGAAGCAACAACAACTCAAATCACTGTTTGTGGTGATACAACCGTTGTTATTGATGATTCTTCACAAGATGACGCTTTTGCACAAGTTCAATTTAATCTTATGGACAACTCCTCACTTGTTTTGACAAAATGTTTTAACAGCCTTAATTATAGCGCAACCGAAAACGCTAATGTTGTGCAACAAAACATTAAAACAGCTTCTGAACTTGAAAAAGCAATGACCTATGCAAACAAAATTGTGCTTGGAAGTTCCATTGTGGGCAAAGTTAACCTTCTTTCACAAGTTAAGGCAAACAGCACAATCAATGTTGAAATTGACCTTTTTGGACACGACATTTTAACTGGAAATTCCAGACTTTATGTTGCTGAAAACAACCAAATCGAGGGGATTTCGGCAAACATCACAATCACCTCTTCAAAAGGCAACAGTTACATTGGAAATCGTCTTACAAATGATGCTGATGCAAGTTTGATTAATGACCAAGCACCTTATGGTTTGGACATTCGTGGCGGAAACTTCCGTGGCACTAGCACCACCACAAAAGGCTTTAACCTTTGCCTTAATGTGTCAAATGTTGTTCTTCAAGGACAATATGGCGGAGCAGTTATCAACGGAAGTTATGAAAACACTTTTAACAGTGAAACCAATGAAGGACTCAAACTTGAAGTGAACTTTTATAATGTTACATTTAATGCAACCACAAAAGAAGACATTGACACAAAAACAAACATCACATACACCCCAGCAGGTGCTTACTTTGCTGGAAAATCAAACCTCACAGCACAAAACTGCACTTTCAAAGGTGGCACAGGACTTTATGTGAAAGCGGGAAACATTTTGGTTAAAAATTCTCAAATTTTGGCAACTGAAATTCCAGAGGGCTTTACTTACAAACAATCAACTCCAAATAACGACGGCTACTATGGAAATGGAAGTGCCTTTGTGCTTGACACACATTCTTCCTATGCAGGACCAGCACATGTTGTGCTTAACAGCGTAACCTTTGAAAGCACTGTTGGTTATGCAATTGATGAATACCGCTCTTATGGAACGGTTGACGGAAACCCAACCATCACTGTTTTGGGAACAACAACCATAAACAACACCGCTTTGGGCTTTGCAAAAATTGAAAGTTCGGGCGAGGTTTTGGTCGTTAAAGATGAAGTTGTTTTTAAAAACATTACCACTCAAAAATTGTTTGAAGATGCTGTTAAACATGCCTCAACAATCAATCTTGCTTGCGACCTTAACTATCTGTTAAATGGATTTGAAATCACAAAATCAATCACCATTTCGGGCATTACTGCCGAAAGTGGCAAAACTGTTACCATTGAAGGCGACCTTAAAATCAACGGCACTTTGGAAAATCCAATCACGGTAACTTTAAACAATTTGGTGATTAACGGACAGATTACAAAAAATGAATATGCAACTGTTTTGGGAAATTACAGCACAGCATCAACAAACACCTCAGTTGAAGCCTAAAACAAAAAAAGAGTTCAAATGAACTCTTTTTTTTTCACCTCTTAATTTAGGCTTTTTTAGATTTTTTTGTTTTTGGACCTTTTTTTACTGTTTTGTAATTCTTTTTTGCGGTCTGTTTTTTTGCAGTTTGTTTTTTTTCTTCAGGTTTGTTTTGAGTGTCCAAATTCAAATTTTCTGTGTTTTCAACCTCTTTTTCAGTGGTGTTTGCTTCGGCTTTTTCAAAAACTTCGGCATTTGTTTGACTGTTGTTTTCAGCATTTTGCTCTTTGGTTTCTTGAATGCCATTTTCTTGCACTGGAGTTGCAACTGCATCAACAACCATTGCGTTTGCTGTTTTCTTTGACTTTCTTGATGGATACAAGAAGTTTGATTTAAGTGTTGTTTTTGCAATAAATTTGTCAAGCAAAAGCAAGGTTTGAGGAAGCACAAACAAAATTGTGATGCTTGCCGTTAGTGCTCCAAAGCCAATCAAAAATCCGATTGAAGAAATGAGTGGCACTGATGAGAAAATTCCAATTGAGAATGCTGCAAGTGTCAAAATGCTTCCACTTGAAATGATTGTTGCAAACGATTTGTCAATGGCGGTTTTAATTGCTGTGTATTTGTTTTGAACTTTGCGTGCTTCTTTGTAGCGGTCAACCAGCAAAATTCCATAGTCGATTGTTGCACCCATTTGAATTGCTGTTCCCAAAAGGTAGCAAATGAAGAAGATGCTGTTGCCCAAAAGTGCGTTTCCTGCAAGGTTAATCCAAATTGAACCTTCAATAATAAGAACCAAAATAACAGGAAGTGAAACACTGCGGAATGAAAGCATGCAAATAAGCAAAATTGCAAGTGCGGAAATAAGTTCCACTCTAAGGCGGTCTTGTTTGAACACATCGCCTGTTTCAATAACGTTTTGAGTGTTGTTTACAATGCTGATTTCATTTGTTGCATAGTCTTTTGCAAGCATTGCATTAAGTGCGTTAACATAAGCAATTGCATTTTCACTTGAAATTTCAGCGTTAATGTTGAAAATCATTCTTCCAAAAGAACCATCGGCAGAATAATAAACACTTTCGGCTTGTTGTTCTTTGTCTATGTTGTTTTGGTCTGCTGCAAATGCAATCATTTGTGGATAAGCTTGAGTAAAGAATGGTTTAAAAGTTACAAGAGTGTTGTTTGTTACTTCACTAATGCTTGCCAAAAGGTCGGCTTTGTTTTCTTCATTGCTCAAATATTTTAGAGCATTGTAAAGTGTTACACTGTTGTTGTTTGTTGTTGCATAACCATATTTTGCTCCAACTTTGTCAATAACAATTTGGTAAACTTGTGCATCAACAGAAGCAATATATGCTTGTGCGGCAGTTGTTCCATAAGCAGCACTTGTTTTTGTTGCAAGGTCGCCTGTGCCAAAGTTTGTTGTAAGGTAGTCAAGTGTTAACTCTTCTCCCAAAGTTATTTTAAGTGGCTCGGTTTTTGCAAGTTTTGAAAGGTCAACTTCTGTTCCACTTGTAAGGAAACTTGAAGATGAGTTGATTAGATCACCATCAACTTTTATTTTTTTTGGAAGATTTTTGATTGCATTAAAAAGTGCAAGTTGTGAAGCATCATCAAGTTTAACTTCGGTGCCATCTTTTGCTTTAAAAATAACAACAAGTGAGTTTTGCTCTCCAAACACTGCTTTGGTGGTTTGTTCGTTTTCATAAACTGTGTTTCCGCTTTGGCTGAACTTTGCTGCATATTCAAATTGAAGCATTTGGTTTTGAACGGCAAACGCTCCGCAAACAAGCCCAAGGAACACAATTGGGAAAACAAATCTTGTTTTCTTTGCAAATGTTCCAATTTTGCTAAGTCCACGCAAAAAGTTTTTGTGTTCAGTTTTTTGAATAACTTTTGAAAACAAAAGCAAAATTGCTGGCATCAAAAAGATTACGGCAAGAAGTGAAATAAACACTCCTTTTGTTAGAACAAGCCCCATGTCCATTCCAATTTTGTAGTTCATGAACACAAGCGAAATAAGTCCTGCCATAACTGTGCAACCACTTGCAATAATGGTTACAATGCTCCCGTTTATGGTGGCTTTCATTGCCTCATAAACATTGGGATTTTTTTCTCGTTCTTCCCTAAATCTTGTAACAAGCACAATGGAATAGTCCATTGCAAGTGCAATCAGAAGAACGGACGAAATTGAGTTTGAAATAAATGAGATTGAGCCAAGGAAGTAGTTTGTTCCCATGTTAATCAAAATTGCTGAACCAATAACAATCAAAAATACAATTGGTTCAAACCATGAACGAGATGTTAGTGTTAACACAAGAAGAACAATAACCACAGCAACAATCATGATTATTGGAATTTCTCCAGTAATCGCTGACCTTGACGACACCGCCGTTACGGCAGAACCAATCATGTAGTAGTCTTGGTTTTCCGAAAGTTGTGTTTTCATAAGTTCTTGAATGTCAGTCAAGGTTTTTTCGGCTTCGGTGGTATAGTCACCATCGGTCAAAAAGATGTTAATCATCGCATAACTTATGCCATCTTTTGTTTGAGTTCGTGAAACCACGCAAGTTGAAACAGTTTCAAGGTCTTGGATTTTTTGTGCGACCGTGGAGGCGTCCTCTTCACTGATGTTTTTAATCATCATTCCCGCAGTTCCAGTTGCCCCAAATTCATCTTTCATAAGTTGAATACTTTGTTTTGTGTCTGAGTTGTCTGGAAGATATTCGGTAAGGTCATAGTTAACGTTAACAAAGTTCATGAGAACAGCACTTGCAACAAGCAAACAAAAAAAGATGCCCAAAAACCAATATCTGCCCTTGACAACAAAATTGCCAAATTTATTCATTTTTTTCTCCTTTTTAAAAATTTTTTGTTTACGAATGTAAAATTCTTGACAACTGTGTAAATTATATGATAAAATAAGAAAGAAATCAAGAGTTTTTCAAAAAAATTATTACAATTTTGAGTTACACTTTCAAAAAAATGTTTAATTTTTAAGAAAAATTGATTTTAGTTTAATTTTTTAAAAGGAGATTTTTATGGAAGATTTTGAAATGCCAAAACCTTGTCGTTCGATGTCTGAAAAACAAACAAAGCACGCCACAAAAACTCGTATGTCAATTTGTAATGGTTTTGTGGAACTTATGCAACAAAAATGTTTTGATGACATTACGATTTTGGATGTGTGTGAAAAGGCGTTAATAACTCGTGCCACATTCTATAAGTATTATGAAGACAAGTATCACCTTGCACTTTGTGTTTTGGATGAAAAGTGTGAACAACTTTTCGAAAAGGCGGGCTATGGTGATGATACCAAAACAACAAAAGAAGTTTATCATAATGTGATAAGTTTGTTTTTAGATTATCTTGATGAAAACCTTCAAAAATTTCAAAACTTTTTCAAAGTTGGTTGCAACGAAAAAATTCGTGCTTTGTTTATGCGAAAAGTAACCATTTTGATTGAAGATGTTTTGAAAAAAGAAGAATCAACACAAAAACTTAATGTGCCAATTGACATTGAATCAAACTTTTTGGTCGGCGGACTTACACAAATTTTGATGTATGCTTTGGAAAACAGGAAAACTTACACAAAACAAGAAGTTCTTTCGTGGGTTGAAATCGTTTATGAGCAATTTTACACAGAAACAAAATAAGAAAAAGGCCAAAGGGCTAGCACTTTTGAAACTAGCAAAAAATAATGCAGTTATAATTAACTGCTTATTTTTTGTGTAAAAACATATAACAC